>JANXOJ010000221.1 GCA_025353625.1 Planctomycetota bacterium
CGGGTGACCCTCAGCTTGCCGTTGCCAAACAGCAGAAACTCCTCCTTCCCATCGCCGTTCAAGTCGTAACGACCGACGATTGGCATCTCCAGTGCCGGCCGTTCCTGACCGTGGGCGTCGAGAACGACGTTGTCGTTGGGAATGATATTCCCGCCGCCGTAGTAAGAGCCGCTTCTTGCTTGTACCGAGGCGTAGACGTCGAGGTTGCCATCCCCCTTGGGATCGGCCAAGAGTACGCTGGGCTCGAAGGAATGGGAATTCACGAACTTGACCGGATGCTTCCACATTAACTCGCCCGTCCGGGCGTTGAAGCTCAGCACTTCCGCCTCGACGGTGGCCTTGCTCATGTCCTTGCCCTCGGGCCACCGCCAGCCCTGCGTCAAGACCACCACTTGCGGTTCACCGCCGCTGATAAGTCGGCCGACGGCAGGTGCCGAGACGGCATTCTTGATATGGTACATCTCCGCCTTGATCGGCAAGGGCCGCCGCCAAAGAGTCTTGCCGTCGCGACCGCTTATGGCGAAGAGTTCCGAACCCCACATTCCCCGAGCGTTGTTCTCTGGGGTGACGGGCAGCGCGATGACTATATCGAGTACTCCGTCGCCATCGAGATCGGCAAAGGTGGGGCGATACATCAAGTCGGAGGAGAGTTGCTCGCCCTGCGGTCTTTCCGAAAGCATTTGCCGCCAAAGCGACTTGCCATCGCGAACGGAAATGGCGGTTGCCCAAATCTGCCGTACCGTGGGATTACCGCTGACCAGTTCATAAAGCAGAAACAAGTTTGAATCGCCGTCGCCATTCAAATTGCCGAAAGTGACCACCAGAGGGTTCCATCCGGCAAGTGTGCTGGTATATCCCTTCTCGGGTTCGATGACGATACTCTCTGCCGACCAGATGCGTTTTCCCGTCTTCCCGGAAATCGCGTGCAGATCGATGGGAAATCGAACTTTCTTCGAGGTGCCCTCAATGCGCGATGTGCTGCAGCCGCCTTGCCCGCCAAGGGCCAGGAAGTCGGGCGTGCCGTCGCCGTCCAGATCGTTGTGGGCCGGCGGCAAAGCAACGTGTTTTCGGGGCGGCTCGTTCGACTGCCAGAGGACGTGGCCGTCGCGCCCGGAAATGGCCCTCGTGTCCCAGACGGAACCGTAGGCCGACTCGTTGATCAAATCGGGAATTCCGTCGCCATCAAAATCCTCGGCGGGCTGCCACCAAGAGCCCAGTCGCCGCCACATTTCCGGCGGCGTGCCGCGGATCGCAAATAGCTTGTTTTGCGAGGACGAACGAAACAGCAGGTCGTCGAAACCATCTTGATCGAGGTCGGCGATTTGAACGAGTTCGTGGTCCGATATCTTCTGCTGGAGCCGGCCGGTTCCCACGGAAATCACGGCCGTTTCATTGTTGTTGTAGGGCACCACGAGCTGCGGCCAGCCGTCGGGACCGTTGGACCACAATCGCAGCGCAGTTGCCTGGAAATGCGGGGTGATGAAGTTAAAGGAGGAGAAGCCGTTGCCACCCGATGATGAGTCGCCGCCACTGCTGCCATAACCGATCGCCTCGGACCGCCACCACCACAAGCTGCGGCCATCCTTGCCGGAAAGTGCATCGACGAACACCGACTGCCGCCAGCTCTGATAGACGCCGGTCGAGGCGACGAACAGATCGCGACGACCGTCTCCGTCGATGTCCGGTCCCACCAGCAGCCGGTCGCAGCAGAGGAGATTGTAGTAGAGCTTCAGACGGTGCTGCCAGCGCGACTCGCCCGTGGCCCCATCGAGCACCTCCACGCCACCCCAAGATTGGAAACGGTTGGTACCGCATTCGGCAATGATGGGCACCGTCACCGCCGGCTTGCCCTTGCCATCCAGGTCGGCGATCCACGGCCAGGCTCGAAGTGCGCGAAGGCTGCGTCCATTTCCCCCCCAATTCCACGCTTCCGGAGCAACTAGGGTGTGTAAGGTTTTCTTCCAGATTTGCTTTTGCGTCGCCAGCGACACGGCGAGCGCGGAGAGCGTGTCGGGCGGCCCCAATCCCACGACGAGCAAGTCGGGCACGCCGTCGTGGTCCAGGTCGGCGACTTGCGGGCGCACGATCGGCTCCAGGCCCAGATCGAAAGCCGGCCAGGCGGGCTTGCCGGACTTCAGGTCCAGGCCCACAAGTTGCGTACCGGCCGCGCAGATCACCGTCGCATGGCCCTTGATCTGAACCACCTCGGGCGCGAAACGCGAGCGTGCCATGTCGCGATCCCAGTTGCCCGGCAGCGTAAAACGCCAGAGCGATTTGCCGGTTTTACCCGAGACGGCCTCGATCCAGACGTTTCCATCGGCGGCAAAAGTGGCGATGAAGTCGGGTGTGCCGTCGCCATCGACATCGGCCACCGCCGGCACTCCCAGCGTTTCGCCGGGGCCGTTGGAGAACCACCAAAGTTCTTTCCCTTTGTTGCCTTCGTGTGCCGAGCCGGAAAGCGCCCATAACGCGGCCGATTTTCGGCATGCCCAAACTAACGCGCCCACGCCGTTGCGTTCCAGATCGGGGGCAGGTTGCACCAACTGTGGCGGATCCTGGTCGTTGCCGTAATCCAAGGAGCGGCCCGCCAAATCTCCCGTCGAACTCCATTCCCATACCGACTTGCCTGTGTAGCCGTTCAAAAGACTCAACGACCTCCAGTCCTGGGTGCGAATCACGTTATGCCATCCGCTGGGTTTGAGATTCACCACGCGAGTCGTGTCGTAGGGATTGATATTGACCGGATCCCAGAGTAACTGTCGCTTGAGTCCCACGGTATAATCGAGTTGGCCGCCTCGGTCTATCGTGAGTTGTGTGGTTTCCGTGGCTTGGCCCTGCGACGATAATCGCAATCGGTAGGAACCGGCGGGCAGGGCAACCGGTTCGGCGGTCGGCACGGTGAACGACGGCACGACCGGGCGATCGCCGTCGGCTTCGAGGACTTCTGCCGTCAGCGAGGGACCATCGGTTTTTAGCCGAAGCCGGCCCAATTGCGATGCGTAATGCTGGGAGGCAACCATGATCCCACCCGCGACCAACAGCATGCCGATCGCGGCGGCACCGGCCGCGACGGTAACGATGCGGCGATTCTTGCGGGCCCAACGGATCGCTTGCTCGGACATGCGGACGCGCCGAGCCTGGATGGGACGACCTTCGGCAAAGGCCCGCAGGTCGTCTGCCAATGCCTGCGCGGTCGCGTACCTCTGCCGAGGCTCCTTGGAAAGACACTTGACGATGACCGTTTCCAAATCGCGGGGAAGGTTCGCCCGCAGGCGGCGCGGGGCTTGCGGCTCGGCGGTGAGTATCTGCGAGATGATGGCGTGCGGCGAATCGGCATCGAAGAGCGGCTTGCCGGTGGCCAGTTCGTAGAGCGTCGCCCCCAGGCTGTAAACGTCCGTGCGTTGATCGACCGGCAAGCGCGAGGCCGAGGCCTGTTCCGGGCTCATGTAGCGCGGCGTACCGAGCATGGCCCCGGTCATGCTTAATTCCATGTCGTCGACGCGTTTGGCCAGTCCGAAATCGGTGAGCCAAATCTGCCCTTCCGGGTCGAGGATCAGGTTCGAGGGTTTCACGTCGCGATGGATGACGCCGCGTTGATGGGCATGGGCTAGGGCCTCGGCCGCTTGAAGGCCCCAGCGGGTGATCTCCGTGGGATGCAACGGCGCGGCTGCAAGTCGCGATTCTTCGGCGACCGCGGCCAGGCTTCGCCCTTCGATGAACTGCATGGCGTAATACGAAACGCTCTGCTGGCTGCCGATGGCGAAGATCGGCACGATGTTCGTATGGTGCAGTTGGGCAATCGTCTCGGCTTCGCGTTGAAATCGCTCCAGGGCTTCCCGATCGGCCACCGGGCCAAAGCGAAGAACCTTTAACGCCACCTTGCGCTTCAACGATATTTGTTGTGCCTCGTAAACTACGCCCATCCCGCCGCGTCCTACCTCGCGAATGACCTGAAAATCGCCCAGTTGAGTCGGCATCTCGCCGCTGCGGGACGCCCGATGAATGAACTCCATGCCCGAGAGGCAAGGCTCCAATTGTTTTGCCAAGTCAGGATTTTCCGCCAGCAACTTCTCGCGCGACGGGGCACGGCCTGCTTCCAGATCCAAGAGGTATTGGTCGAGTAGGCGAACCAATTCCTCGCCCTTTTCATCCCCTGGGTTAGCGGCAAAGTGGACTGTTTTGGCATTGGTAAGGTCGGGATCGTTCATTGGCTCTGCCCTTTTTCAAAGTGTCCTGGCGGATTCGCCTACAACGTACCCATCTTGCTCCGCGAGATGAAACTACGCGTTTTTCGCTTCCTAAGTCCTACGGACAACCGTCGTAAATTTTACCGCTCCCTAGTATAGGGCCGTTCCGCAAGCGATTGTCACGCGGCAAATGCTGGATTTTTCGTGCAAACGTAGAGGAATCGTGGAGGAATCAAAGAATGCGGTGCTACGACCAGGGAGCCGCTCCAAGGCCCCTCACTATTGCAATTCGCCGCAATCGAAGTCATTATCACTACCTGTTGTTTCAACGGATAGTCATCGGACGGGTTCCGCCGCTTGCGTGCGAACCCTAGTTGGACCGAATCCGTAGTGCGCCCAGCCGGGCGAAAGGCGGCTCGACGACTGGCCTCGTTGAAATAGGGATGCTGTTCGTTGGCGGTGAAATTGAAGAAATAATTCCATCGAGAAAGGTTATTTCGCATTGCATGAGTAGAGCGAAAACAGCAAACCATGAAGCGTAATTGCCTGAGTCTGTTATTATTCTTCTTTTTCGGCATCCGATTTGCGGCAGCGGAAACCGCTTTTCCCGCGGACCTAGCGTGGACCGCGCCTAGCGAAGATTCGCGCGGCTCTATGCCGCTGGGCAATGGCGATATCGGCTTAAATGTTTGGATGGAGAAATCGGGCGACCTTCTTTTCTACATCAGCAAAACCGACGCCTGGAGCGACAGCATCGGCAGCAGCAAGGGCTTGCTCAAACTGGGCCGCGTGCGCGTAAAACTCGATCCGAATCCATTCGTCGCAAGCAGTCCCTTTCGCCAAACGCTGAAAGTCAGCGAGGGCGCGATCGTCGTCGATGCCGGCCCACGCGGCGGCAATGTTGTCTATCGGGTTTGGGTCGATGCCAATCGTCCGGTCGTACACGTTGAGTTTAGCACCGCTAAGCCGGCGACAGCAATTGTCCATTTTGAAACGCTTCGGCCCACGGCGGCAGACGGCTTGCAGGCCGATACTATTTTCGAGCCACCGAGGAATCGCGTCGATTGGTATCGCAACCGCATCGCTTGGTGCTACACGAACCAGAATAAGAGCGTGCCGCGGTTGAAGAATCTGACATTCGGCGCGATCCTGCGCGGCGATGGGCTCGTCCGCGAAAACGACGCGACGCTAAAGTCTTCAAAGCCGACAAAAGTGCAGAACCTTGCCGTCCACGTTTTGACGGCCCAGTCGGCGACGCCCGGCATGTGGCTCATGCAGTTGGAGAAGCAGGTGGTCGCAACGGACGCGATCGATCTGGAATCGGCACGCAAGCAGCACGCGGCATGGTGGAACGCCTTTTGCGAACGAAGTTGGATCGTCGCCAGCGGAAATGCCGACGCCGAGGCGGTCACGCAGGGTTATGCCTTGCAGCGCTTCGTCACTGCTTGTGCCGGGCGCGGTGCCTACCCGATCAAATACAACGGCTCGATCTTCACGATGGACTGGATCAAGCGCGAAAACGTAAAGGGCGTGCCCAAGGTAACCCAGATGTCTGCCGACGCTCGCGACTGGGGCGGGCAGTATTGGTTTCAGAATACGCGGCCCATCTATTGGCCGATGTTGGCTTCCGGCGACTACGAGATGATGCTGCCGCTGTTTCGCATGTATCAGGATCAGTTGCCCGGCAATACCAAGGCTGTGCGCGAGTTTTACGGTCACGACGGGGCCTACTTCGCGGAGACGAATCCATTCTGGGGGAGTCTACCGAACATCAAGCCGGGCGAGGCTGGCAGCTACACCAAGCACTACTTCACGCCGATCCTCGAATTGACCGCCATGATGCTCGATTACTATGCCTACACGGGCGACCAAAAGTTTGTGCGAGAGACGCTACTGCCGGTTGCCGATGCCGGTACGAAGTTCTTCGACCAGCATTGGAAGCGCGAAAAAGGCAAGCTCCTTCTCGACCCGGACAATGCCATTGAAATGTACTGGACGGCACGCAATCCGGCCCCCGATCTGGCCGGTCTTCGGTTCGATCTGGCCGGTCTACTTGCGCTTTCTTCGGATCTGCCAACCGGCGATCAGCGAACCCGTTGGAAGCGGCTTCTCGCGGAAGTTCCGGAACTACCCAAAGGCGAAACGGGAGGACGTAAGGTTCTCAAGCCGGCAGACGTCTTTGGCAAGGGGCACAACTTTGAGAACCCGGAGCTTTATGCAGTTTATCCCTTCCGCCTCTACGGACTCGGCAAGCCCGATATCGAGTTGGCCCGCGCGACGTTCGCGGCCCGTCAATTTAAGACCAATGGCTGTTGGCGACAGGACGGCGTTCAAGCAGCCCTTTTGGGCGATGTTGAAGCGGCGCGTAAAAACGTCGCGTTCGTTCTTACGCGCAAAGACAAGCAATGCCGCTTCCCGGCGTTTTGGGACCACGGCTCGGACTACGTGCCCGACGAAGATAACGGCGGCAACGGCGTGCTGGCTCTTCAGGAGATGCTGCTACAGGCAGAAGGCGATCGGATTATCGTCCTGCCTGCTTGGCCCAAGGAATGGAATGTACGTTTCAAACTTTGCGCCCCAATGAAAACGGTTGTGGAGGGCGAGGTCCACGAAGGCAAGTTATTGTCGCTTCATACCGTGCCGGCGGAGCGGTTGCAGGACGTGATGGTGGTTCGAGCCGACGGAAGCCTGGCCCCGTACAAGAACGAAACGAAATGAATGCCTTTTGGACCGGCGGTTTCGATCTGAATACCCTATCCACTGCTCATCGTTCGCAAGCGAGTTACCACCTCAACTGCCCGAGCGATAACGAATTCAATCTCCTCCCCCGTTGTGAATCGACCCAGACCGAATCGGATACTACCTCGAACCGCATCTTCCGACATGCCCAGGCCGCGAAGGACGTGGCTCGGCTCCGGTAGGGCCGACGTACATGCACTGCCCGTGCTGACGGCAACGTCGCGCATTTCAAGCATGATTGCCTCGCCTTCGACGTAGCCAAAACTGACATTCACGTTGCCCGGCAATCGCAAATCGGGCAAGTCGAGCGCGGGCCCGTTGAGCGTTACCTCCGCAAGCCCCGAGGTCAGACCCGCGTAAAGCCGATTGCGCAGCGCGGCCAAGCGCGGCATTTCGGTGAAAAGTTCCTCGCGGCAAATTTCAACTGCCCGAGCGAAGCCCACAATGCCGGGCACGTTGAGCGTGCCGCTGCGTCGTCCGGCCTCTTGGCCACCGCCGTCAATCTGCGGTTCCAACCGTACTCGCGGGCCGCGACTGCGGACGTAGAGGGCACCGACCCCCTTCGGTCCATATATCTTATGCGCCGTGAAGCTCATGAGATCGACGCCCAATTGCTCGACATCGACCGGTATCTTTCCCACCGCCTGCGTGGCATCGCAATGCAGCAGCACGCCGCTCTTCTTGCATAGCTTGGCAATCTCGGCCAAAGGCTGGATCACACCGATTTCGTTGTTGGCTAACATAATCGAGACCAGGACCGTATCGTCGCGTAGTGCATCGGTCAGTTGTTCCAATCGGATCAACCCCGCCTGGGTATCGGGCGACGGAATCACCGGCAGCCGCGTGATTTCACAACCGCGACGGGCGAGATGGGCCAGTGTGTCGAGTACGGCCGGATGTTCCGTTGCCGCGCTGATAATGTGCCGCCGGTGCGACGCCTTTTTGGAAGCCGTCACTGCGGCCCTTTCTGCTATGCCGCGTAAAGCCAAGTTATTGCTTTCCGTCGCACCGCTGGTAAAGACGATCTCCTTGGCCTGGGCACCAATAGCCTCGGCAATACTCGACCGTGCGTCCTCGACGGCATCTTTGGCCGCGCCGCCGAAGTCGTGGGTTGCGCTGCCCGGATTGCCGTAAACCGCGGAGAAATAGGGCAACATCGCCTCGACGACGCGAGGGTCAACGCGCGTGGTGGCGTGATTATCGAGATAGATCGGAAGTTGAACCATTTGATGTGCAACTATTTGAAGTTGAACTTTTTGGCGTTGAACCATTTGACGAGGCAGACCTCTCGCGGAGCGAGATGAGTACGTTCACCGTCCAAATAATGCCCTCATACAAATCTGCGACCACGTTTCAAAGCCATCCATGTCGGCGAGAATTTCTTCCGTGCCGCGGAATCCACATTCGATAATCTCGGTTTCTCGCGGCGCGACGGCCGGACGCTCGACATCAAAAATATGGACCACGCCCAGATGAACGCGGCCGACTTCCGATTCATCGTCGTTGATGAGTCCCACACATCGCGATGTGTAAGGCGAGTCGATCGAGACCTCTTCCTCAAGTTCGCGCCGCATGCCATCTTCATACGGATTGGCGTTGCCATCGGCCCCGGCGTCAACGGCCGAGATATGCCCTCCGATGCCGACGCTACGCTTGCGATGCAATCGTCCTTCGCCCTGGCCGGTGCCGCGCGTATATTGGAACACGCTCTGCCTGCCCGAGGCGTCGCGATGACGGAAAATCACGTAGGGGATCAATTGCTTGAAGCTGGGGTCGTGCTCCATCTCCGGCCGCGGACGGTACGAAATGTTTGCCGGGCTGAAGAGTTCCGCAAGGTAGCGATCGATCTCAGACGAGAAACCTTGAAAGTATCCCAGGCGGTGAAAGAGGGAGGTCGGCACAACCAAAATTTGTTCAACGGGGAAATCGCTCAAGTAAACAACTCCTTAGAGAATCAGCATGGCATCGCCGTAGCTATAAAAGCGGTAATTTTCGCGAATGGCCTCTTCGTAGGCTCGCATCATTAGTTCGTCGCCGCCGAACGTTCGCACGAGAACCAATAGCGTCGTTCGCGGCAAGTGGAAATTTGTAAGCATCGCGTCAACGACGTGGAACCGATGGGGAGGGCGGATGAACAGGTCGGTGTATCCTTTGAACTCCTTGAGGGTACCGTCGGCCGACGCGGTTTCCAGGAGCCGAACCGAGGTTGTGCCGACGGCAACCACTCGGCCACCTTCCCTTCGACGTTCCAATATGCGTTCGACAATCGATTGCTGGATGACGCCCCATTCGGCGTGCATCGGATGGTCCGAAAGGTGCTCCGCAGCAATGGGCCGAAACGTTCCCGCCCCTGTATGCAGCGTCAATGCGCAGACCGCAACGTGCTGGTCTTGCAGCCGCTGAAGAAGCGACTCCGTGAAGTGCAAGCCGGCTGTCGGTGCCGCGATGGCCCCCGGCCAACGGGCGTAGACCGTCTGGTATTGCGTGCGGTCGGCGTCGGTCATTTCTCCCTTGCGAATGTAGGGCGGCAAAGGGATGCGGCCGACTCGTGCAAGGAGGGCGAACGTTTCTTCGCTCGTTTCCGGGCGAACGATCCAACTTCCATCGGGCTGCTTGACGCCCATGCGAATGCGGATATCGTCCTGGCCTTGGGCATCCGCAAGCGTAACCGTTTCTTCGGGGGCCAGTTTTCCGCGCGTCTTGCAGAGAATACGCCAAAGCCCCCCCGGTGCTTGATCCAGAAAAAGTCCCTCCCAATGTCCCCGGCTGACATCTCGCCGACCTAGCAGCCGAGCGGGCACTACCTGAGTATCGTTGAGTACGAGGCAATCGCCCGATTGGAGGATTTCCGGCAAATCGCGAATAAACCGATGATCGAGCGACTGTTTTTGGCGGTCGACGACTAAGAGCCGCGCATCGACGCGCGACGCCAACGGATGCTGGGCAATCAGATGCCGGGGTAACTCATAGTCGTAACGATCAAGTTCAGACATCGTTCCTCGACGCCACCCTACCTTGCCTAAGCGTACCTTGGCTAACCGTACATTGCCTAACCGCACGTTACCTGTCAGAGTATAAGCAACTTCCCCCATTCAGGGTAGGGGAGGCGACGTTTCACTTAAGCCCCCCGGAAGGCACTTTTGGCAGGCAGAAATTAAGTTTTTTCGATTATTCGGCCCTATTCCGCCGGCGTCCATTGCTCGAAGTTCCATCGTAGCAAGAACCTAGGGAAAACGGCCATGCCTATGCTAGCGTCCGTAGTCTTGAAGGATGATTGACGCCGTTCGGTAGGCCGATATCCTTGGATACTTGGGGGGCGCGTCGTCCACGAAGAGTTTCGCCACCGGTGAAAACACGCTCGTTGGCCCTACTTGGCCACGGACCCGCGAGGCTGCCCTGTTCTCCGGCAGCAGAACGGCGTTTTCTCTGGTTGGGGAAGAAGGATTCTTCCCATTTGCGAAAAGCGGAGTCTCGCCGCCTTCACTGGCGGGCCCCCGCAGGCACCCAACCTCAACCCAAAGCGAACGGATGCGCCGGGGTTGGGGCCCTTTTGCTCCCGCCCCGCTCGGTTTACGATGGAGCCATGACAGTTCCCGGCTCGATCCATATTCCCGTTTTGCTCGATGAGGTGCTTCAGAACCTTGAACCTCGGCCCGGCCAGGTCTTTGTTGACGGCACGCTCGGCGGCGGCGGCCATACCCGGGCCCTTTTGGATGCGGTTGGACCTGGCGGGCGTGTGATTTCGCTCGACCGAGACCCCACGGCCATTGATGCGGCAACGGCACATTTTATCGACCTGCCCGTCGCCCCGTTTCAGTCGAACTTTTGCGACCTGCCGGAAGTATTGGAGGAGCTAGGCATCGAAGCCGTGGACGGGATTTTGCTCGATCTGGGCCTTTCCAGCGACCAACTGGCCGATCGCGAGCGCGGTTTCAGTTTCAGTTCCACCGGGCCGCTCGATCCGCGATTTAACCCAAGTGAAGGCAAACCGGCATGGCGACTGATTGAACGGCTGAGCGCCGAACACTTGGCCGATCTCATCTACCTTTATGGCGAAGAGCGACTCAGCCGCCGTATCGCCCGAAAAATCGTCGAGCGACGGCGCGACAACCCGATTGAAACGGCAGCCGAACTTGCCCAACTCGTCCGTTCGTGCTATCCCAGGTCTCGCAACGAGAAAATTGATCCAGCTACCCGAACGTTTCAAGCCTTGCGAATTGCGGTCAACGACGAGCTAAAATCGCTGGAAATCGCCCTGCGACGACTGCCCGATTGTCTGAAGCCGGGAGGACGACTGGCGATTATCAGCTTCCATTCCCTGGAAGACCGCCGCGTGAAAGAGGCATTCCGCGACGACCCGCGTTTGGCGGCCCTCACGCGAAAGCCGATCATCGCCACCGAGGAAGAGATCGAACGCAATCCTCGTTCGCGGAGCGCGAAAATGCGGGTGGCCGCGCGGGTTTAGGACCATCTCCCGCCTGTAACCGGTGCCGACAACGGCCTATAATAGTATCGTAGGCGAAGCCCGCATGGGAGGTTGATGGACAACCGCCCCGTCGATTCGCCACAGGGGGGCAAAAGCGTGTCGGATCGACTTTCGAGTATTGAAGCGGCCGTGGAGGCGATGCGTCGCGGCGAGGTTGTCGTCGTGATGGACGCGGAAGATCGCGAAAACGAGGGCGATTTTGTCTGCGCGGCAGAAAAGGTCACCCCGGCTGTCATCAATTTCATGCTCAATGGGCGCGGCCAGCTTTGTATGCCGCTGCTGCCGGACATTAGCCACCGTCTTAATCTCCACCTCATGGTGGACGATAACACGGCCCCCTTAGGTACGAATTTTACCGTGCCCGTCGATCATCGCACGGCGCGAACCGGTATCACGGCCCAGGAACGAGCCACGACCATTTTGGCGATTCTCGATCCCGCGAGTAAGCCCAGCGACTTTGTCCGCCCAGGGCACCTTTTCCCGTTGATCGCCAAAGAAGGTGGCGTCCTCCGTAGGGCAGGCCATACCGAGGCGGTCGTTGACCTGGCGCGCATGGCCGGCCTCAAGCCGGCGGGCGTGCTTTGCGAAGTGCTTGCCGAAGACGGCCATCGGGCAACCCGCGATCAGCTTTATGCATTGGCAAGGCAACACAAGCTGGAAATCATCACGATCGAGCAGCTCATCCAGCATCGCCGCCAAAGCGAGCAACTCGTCTATCGGATGGCCGAGGCCGAACTGCCCACGCGGTTCGGGCCGGGCCGGATCGTCGCCTTTGGAGTTCATTA
This sequence comes from Planctomycetota bacterium, assembly GCA_025353625.1. Taxonomy (GTDB): domain Bacteria; phylum Planctomycetota; class Planctomycetia; order Pirellulales; family Thermoguttaceae; genus JANXQG01. The sequence goes on from JANXOJ010000221.1 coordinate 12,198, forward strand.
CGAGGACCAGCAGCCAATTGCCATCGTCATCGGCAAGCCCGAAAGTATGGATGCACCGCTCGTGCGGCTGCACTCTTCATGCTTCACCGGCGATCTGCTAGCCTCGTTGCGTTGTGACTGCGGCGACCAATTGCAGATGGCCTTGGAAATGATCGGCGAGGAAGGGGGCGGCGCGGTCATCTATCTGCCGCAAGAAGGCCGCGGCATTGGACTCGTCGAGAAAATTAAGGCCTACCATCTACAAGATCAAGGCATGGACACCGTCGAAGCCAATCTGGCTCTCGGTCATACGGCCGATAGCCGCGACTACGGCATCGGCATTCAAATCTTAAAAGACTTGGGCCTATCGCGCATTCGCCTTTTGACCAACAATCCCAAGAAGACGGATGCCTTTATCTACGGCGGTTTTGATCTCAAGGTTATCGATCAAATACCGATCGTCGGCCCGGTACACGAGCACAACGCCCGCTATATGGCGACAAAGCGCGACAAAATGGGGCACCTACTGCCCTGAACTCCGCTCTCCCGAGGCAATCCGTACGCGGCCACTACTTCGCCTTGCGATATTCCTCCAACGATACGACCGTGAAAGTTCGCAGATATTCGCGTGCTTCCGCAATGCGATTCAGATCGGACGCATCGAGCTGGATGGCAAGTTGATGCCGGCTTTCAATCTGCAAGGGCGGTTCTGGCGAACCCATTACCACCAACAGGTGTACGTCCTTGGCGACGCCTTTATGCCGGGCGATCCCCTCGTTGAGCTTCATCCGCACAAAGGGCGGGCGCGAAGCCGGATTGAGCATGGCGTTAAGCTGTGCGTACCAATCCGAGAACTCACGGTATTGTGCCGCAACATCGGGGCCGGTCGTCAGTACGTGGGCACGGTACGTCACCCAAGGGCTTTTGAGCGTCAATTCGGCGGACGAACCATCGAACGATTCTTGAAACTCCGGTTCCGCGAGAAATTTTAGTTTCGGATTGCTCTGACCCGCAAGCCGCTGCCTCACTCTGCCGACGAACTTCTCGACCTCCTGCGTGCCCAAGCTGCAGCGTTGACGCCGTGCAACATCGAGCATGATGAACTGATCGCGGGCCTTGTCGAAGACAATGACCTCAGCCGGATCACTCAAAAAGTCGTAAACCTGGCCACCATAAAAGATTGTCGTGCCCTGGCTTTGCGGCGTTGACTGTCCTTGGAGATAGATGGAATTGTCGATGCGAAAGTCGTCGCACCGTGCCGTTGAAAGGCAGGCGAAGCAAGCAATGAGAAATTCGGCGACCGGGAGGACGAAAGGCAAAGTCTTCATGTCAGCATCCGGGATGGGGGGGTAGGGGGTGTGGAGCCGCGACAATATGATGGAGCGGCCACGTCGGAAATGTGACGGATGTGCTTCCTCGCTCATTCCGTGCAACGCACCTTTCCGCCGTAGAGTACCCTAGGATGGCCGTGGATGTAAAGAGAGAAAATGCAAAATGCCCCCGCCAAAAAGGCAGGGGCATTGCATCCCGTCGTGCTATTCGGAAAGGCCGACGCTGCTACCAGGAGAAATCGACGTGAGCCGTCAGGCCGTCGAAGATCAGCGAAGTATCGCCAATCTTGTCGGTGCCGCGATAGTGATTCCGCTGTACGGACGAGATATAGTCCGAAGGCTTCACGGCATTCCACCAATCGCTGACCATGTATCCGGCGGCAATGCGAATGCGCTCGCTGGACGATTGCCAGCCGATGGACAGTTCGCTTTCGAGGATCGTCAGGAAGCGAGCCTCTTTCCAACTGGTCGATACAACGACCGGCGTGTTGGTATCGTTTTGCCGATAGTCGGCACGAAACTCGCCGCCGAGAAGGCTTGCATTTGCCTTCGCACCAATGTAGAACCCGCCGCAGAGAGCACGTTTGCCGTCGAGTCCAAATCGCACGCCAACCCCGTCGAAATCGACATTCGTCGTGGCGGAAGCGGCAATGATATCTTGGAAGTCGGCGTCGAACTCTTGCGCCAAGTGGGCATATCGAGTTCCAATCATATAGTCGATGCTGCTGCAATCGCAACTCCAGATGGTCTTGTGGAAGTCGAGATCGACCGTATCGAATCGGGTACGCTCATGGGCCGCGCCAAAGGCCCAGTCCGAGGCGGCATCGAACGACGAAGGATGGAAAACCATCGAACGCAGAACGAATGGCACGTCCACCGACACCGGGCCATCGGTGACTTCGTTGTTGTAGTAGGTATAGGTCGCCACAACCGAACTGCAATCGCTAAGCGTGCGCTCGAAGCCCGCCCGAAATCCAGACTGGAAGTCCGGATTGATGACGGCCGTGGGACCAATTTGCAGCGGCACTTGATTCGCCGCGATCGGCCCGTTGATCGGTACCGCATATTCCACACCCTCATTCCGCGGACGAAGCATCAAATACTCGCCGAACGCGGTCCAGGTGGGCGTAAAGCAGCAATCTTTTCCACAAACCTGCGGGCACTGTCCGCCCTGTCCGCACGGACCACCTTGACCGCAGCCTTGAGCGCACTGGCCGCCCTGGGCACACGCTCCGTTCTGCGCACACGCCGCAGGCGGAGTTGCATTGCATGACGCACCACCGCTGCAGTCGGCAAAGCCGAGCGTCGATTGACAATTCGCCACCTGCCCGATCGAGCTGAATGCAGCCATCACGGCCGCGATACGGAACCATTGATTCGCACTCATCGTCACCCTCCCCCTTAGATTTACTTGCATGCCGAGTGGCCAGTCGGGCCAGCCCTGCACAATCGTTTTTTTCCGAATAGTCCCTACCACGGGAATACTTGTAACAATCGGTGCAATCGGAAAATCTTAATAGAAAAATCGTAACCACAGTACAACTCGACGTAAACCGCCTAATTTAACGCAATGGATCGGGCCGGCAGCCGTGTAACGAAGTTGACTTTTGACGGTCTTGGAACGCGACCCGTATGGAAACCGACATGGAAACCGTGGCCGTAGATTGCCGGCCAAGAAGCCAAGCCGCTACAGCGGGCGTTGGAAAGGCGCGTCGCGGTCCTGCTTTCGTGGTTCCTCCAAATGATTCTGGGAAGAGTCAAAAGAGAATTGGAACCACGAAAGCCACGAATAACACGAAAGAAAGGGAGGAGAAAGTTGGGTGTTGTAAACCGTTCACGCTTGAGCCGGTCTTCTCGTTAAACTCTCGACGCTCATCCTATCCTTTTTTTATGTTCGCTAAACTGGACGTTGACGAAAACGGCGATCGAGTTCTGCGATAGATGGCGAGCAGGACGGCCCCGACGCCGAGTAGAACGAACGTTGTCGGTTCGGGGACGGCGGTAATCGACGCGCCCTCGGTGGCGATTGGCGCGGAGGCTGCCGCGACATCGAAGATCAACGTGCCGCCCGGCCCAACGGTCACGCTGGTGCCATCGGCCACGGCATTGTTGGCGGCGAGCGTCAACGTTCCCAGATTGACGGACGTGCCGCCCGTGAAACCGTTGCTGCCGCTGAGAATCAAGCTTCCGGGGCCATCCAACGACAGGGCCTTGCCGACGGTGGACTCACTGATGTTGCCGGAAATCCGCAACGTGGTGCCGGTCGTGGGGCTGACCGATAGACTGTTGGCCAGGATGACGTTGGCAGCTATGGCTTGACTGCCGCCCGAGACGTTGATTTGGGCCGTGCTGCCGGAGTTGTTGAAGGTAAGGCTCCCGGCGGTACCGGCGGTCAGCGTGTAGCCAAATCCGTTGCTCGCCGTGTTGGTGAAGTTCAAGACGCCAAGCGTCTGCGGGCTATCGAGCGTAATTGCCAACTGTGAAGTCGTTGCCGCTCCGACAACGGCCTGTTGTGCCGGGCCGCTGGGCGAGGTGCCGCTGCTCCATTTGGTGCCGTCGGTCCAACTTCCGCTGGTCGCGACAGCCCACACCGGCGGGCCGTTGGAAACGAGATCGAGTTCATTGGCATTGTACTTGAGCGAGTAACCGCCCGGAACGCCGGTAACGAGTGAAAAACTGCCGCTATACGACAAATAGCTGATGAGTGATTGACCGGTCGTGATTCCAATCAGGTTTAAGTTGCCGTTGAAACTGGCAGCGTTCGTACTGGCAATCAAACTGCCCAGCGATAGATTGAGCGAACCGGGAGCACTGATCGTCAGAGACTTGACGATCTCCGTAAAGCCGGTGGCATCGAGCGTTCCCCCGGCGACGGTCAAATCCGAATTGGGCGAGAAAGCGTTGGCAATACCTGCCTTGAGGACGCCCGAATTGAGGGTTGTGGCACCGGTATAGGTGCTCGATCCATTGAGAACGAGCGTGCCCGAGCCGGTTTTTCGGAGGATGCTGCTGCCGCCGCCTGCATCGACAAGTCCTCCGAGCGTTAGTCGATCGTTGGATCCCGCGACGTTCACGGTGCCGCCGCTGAGAGCCAAGTTGCCAAGTGGTGTGACAATCGAAGCACCTGGGCCATTTCCCACGCCGGTGGCTGTTATGTTGGCGAACGTCGCGCCCGATGCGCTGCTCACATTCAATTGGGTTGCACTGCCGCTAATGGCGATATTGCCGAGGCTATTGCTGCCGCCGGAGAGACTGAGCGTTGAACTGGCCGTGGCTTCGATGTCGGTGAGGGCGGCCGTGATGTTGCCGTCGTACCCGGTTAGCAATTGGTTCGTGAGGCCGTAAACGTGGTACGTGGCAACTGCAGCGGTGCTTGCATAGGTCGTTGTGAGTTTGACTTGCCCGACACCGTCTGCCTGGTATACGTAGTCCATGGCATAGGGCGTGCCGGGAGCCCAAGACGCGGCGAGCGCGGCCCAGGAGGGATCCGCGTTGGCGTCCTTGGGATTATCTTCGTTATAGGTCACGGTCGTTAGCGGCGAGACGGCACTGCCAACGTAGAAGTCGAACTTCTGCGTGCGGTTATCCGTCGACGTTGCCCACGTCCGTTGATACATCCGCAGGTCGTAATAGGCACCGGGCGTCAAACCGGTGAGGACGACGTCGTTCGGATTGGCGTTGTAGTTGAAATCGCTGTATAGCTGGGCTAAGCCACCGGTAACATAACTGCTGTAGTTGGCCGCGTTTCCATTGGTTTGCAGCGGCGCGGTGATCGAGCCGCCGTTGGGTGCAAACGAATTCTTTGTGAAGAGAACTCCGTTGACCGTCGGTGTTCCCGCTGAGTTGCCAAAGTCGATGGCATGGGAGTAGGTGTATCCGGCATTGATGCCGCTGCTGGAATCGCTGACCGACAGATAGCCCACGCCAGCAACCGCCGTCTTCGCTGCGAGTGTGCCGCCGCTGAGGGTTAAGGTCCGTGCCGATGCGTTATCGACCAAATTGCTGCCCCGAGCGAGAAAGCCCGTGGCGGACCCGCTGGGAGTGTAGCTGAACGTGTAGGTGGATGGCAGCTTCAACTGGTTGGTAACCAGCAGCGTGCCCGCAGCAGTGCTTACGGTGGAACTAGCGGGCGTCGCGCCGGACAGGTCCACCGTGGCAACCGTCGTGAGCCCAGCGGCGATGGTGGTCGTTCCGCCGGACACGGTCAAAATGGCCGTCGATGTTGTGCTGCTCAAGTTCAACGCGCCGCCGGTAACGTTCGCGAGCGAGATGGAGGGTGTGGCCCCGCCGGCAACGGAAGTCGTTCCGGCAGCCACATTGAGCGTGGTTATTGTGCCGGTTGCACCGGTCTGGAACGTTGTCGTTCCCGAGTTGGTGAGCGATGGTGTATTGAGTGCCCCGGAGATTCCCAATGTGGCACCGTTGGCCACGGATGCGCCAACAGATTGCGAATTTACCGTTCCGGTAATAAGCAGAGTTCCGGCATTTACGGCAGTTGCACCAGAATAGCCGCTGGAACCGGAGAGGGTCCACGTACCTGCTCCCTGTTTGACGAGGCCCACCGAATTGGCACCATTGTCCGTCACAACGCCGCTGATGGTGCCGTTGCTGGCTCCATCCAGAACCACACTTCGAGGCGTGTTTGCCGAGATCGTACCCGTAAGCGTTAGCGAGCCGGAGTTGGCTACCAGCACGGTGTTGCCACCGCCGCTCGTCATGGTGAAATTGCCCTGGATGGTGTTGTCGCCGGCCTCGTTGAAGATCGTTCCGCCGTTCGTCTGATTGCTCGTTACAAAGCCGATATTGGAGGGCAAACTGATATTGCCGCCGCTGCCGTCGAGGTGGAACTGCGGATTGCCGCCGACTGCATTCAGCGTGACCGTTTTCGGCCCGATGCCCAAAGCGTTGCTGTTGGTAATCGTCAGTCCGCCGAAGTTTACGGTGACGTTGCCGGTGAAGTTGCTACCGGTGCCGCTGAGCGTAAGTAGACTGGCGGTGCCGCCGGTCTTCGTCAATCCACCGGTGCCGCTGATATTGCCGGCGATCGTCATGTTATTGGTCTGG
>JANXOJ010000231.1 GCA_025353625.1 Planctomycetota bacterium
CCGCTCATTGAGAGCCCCTTCGAGTTGTCGAAGCTTCCGCCGAATCCTGGCGATGACTTTTGCGTCTTGCATCCCCAAGTCGACGCATAATGGGTCCATTACCACATGACCAAATTCAACAAGTTTTTCTTTTACAAGCCCTTAGCCGAACATCTTGTTCATCGCCTCTTGCATCTCGGCTGGGCTGACGTCGCGCATGTGGGTCGCGATCGCCCAGTGGTGGCCGAAGGGGTCTTTGAGCTTGCCGTAGCGGTCGCCCCAAAACATATCCGCGACCGGCATCGTGACCGAGGCCCCGGCGGCCACGGCCTGGGCGAAGGCCGCATCGACATTCTCGACCGAGAGATGGATCGTGACGGAGGAACCTTTCAACGCGTTCGGTCCCAAACTGCCCCACTTCGGACATTCTTCGGCCAACATGAAAAGCGAGTCGCCGATGGTCATGCTGGCATGAACGAGCGAGCCGTCGCGAGCAAGCAGACGAACGTGCTCCACGGCATCGAACGCCTTCTTATAGAATTCAATGGCATCAATCGCACCGGCACAAACCAAGTGGGGCGTGATCGAGTGCATTCCGGCGGGTATTGGTTTCACGGTCGTTTGCGGCATCGATATTTCTCCTGTTTAGTTTGGGGGCAAACTGTTTATCGTAAAACGAGCGTATCTTCGCTCCAAGAGGAAATGTTTGCGAACTGGCGGTCGAGGCAATATCAACGACCAGATATCTGCCCCACATCATTATTCTCGCCGGTTCCCTCTCTCCCGGCCCGTTTCCCTGGACGCCGCGTACACGCGGTCGCGGGAGAGGGGAGTTGCTGTACGCCCGCTCAAGCCGGCAGCCGCGAACTATAGTGCGCCAGATAGGCCGTGGGAATCTCCAATTCCTCATGCTTGGGATTGAACGGGAATACGGCATCTTTTAGGGCCAGACCGCGAACTTCGATCTTCTTAGGATCGATTTCACCGAGGCCGACGCCGTGCAGCAGTCGCAGATGATTCTCGCCTGGGAAGGGCCAGGCAAAATGCGCGGCTAGCGGGTCGTAGCCCATCGCCGCAGTGGCGATGGCGTCGGTGCAGAGCGGATTGTAACCCAGCAGCAGCAACCCCGGCGCGACCGGGGCGGCCTTCACCGCCCAGGGGCCTTCGCCGGCGCGGTTGGTTTCGATGCCGTCGATCACCGCCAAGTCGATGGGCCGCGCGCCGTAGCAATCGGCGGCCACGCGGGGGACGCGATATCGCCACGCCACGGGAACGTGTTCGCCGATTTCCTGGGGCACGCCGGATGGAATCGCGACTTTGCCGTTATGCAGCACCGGCCCGCGATAGCTGAGCGAATTCTCGTTCGGGGCGTCGGCACCGTAGAGCGAAGTGGGCGGCATGCCGAAAAGGTTCTTGATCGAGAGCGTCACGCCCGCCGAGAGGTGGTCCTTGAGTTTGGCGAGCGAGATAAAGACGTCGGTCTTCTCGTAGGACGGATTGACGTCGAAGGCTGGAACGAGAAAGCCGCCCCACGGCACCTTGAGGCGACTGTACTGCTTCCACGTACCGCGATTGCGGGTGTCCTCGAACGTCACGCGATTTCCGCCCGCCGACTGGATGGCCTTAATATCCCAGCCGCCCGCCGCTAGCAGTTCCTCGGGTGCTTTGGGCGAATACTGGCTTTCCAGTACGGTCATCCGCTTCGCGCCAGCATCGTTGAGCGCGGCACATAGCGCGGCCAACAGGTTGGGATGTATCTGATAGGTCCGATAGCCGGGCAGCTTGGCGAGCGTGCCGGGTCCGCCGGTGACGTTGATCTTGATGCTGACCGATTTGTTTTCGACGAGCTTCTTCAGGCCACCGATGAGTTTGAAGGAGGCATCGAGTGCATCGCGAAGCTTGGCCGGCTCGTAGCTGCGGCAACGTTCGATGGCGACCGGGGCTGTGGGCAGATTCTTCGGCAGGCTGACCGAAGGGTAGTAGACACTCTTGCCCTCGGCGGCTTGCAACGCGCCGCCTGCCGCAACGATGCCTGCCGCACCAATGCCTGCCGCACTGAGACTGGAAACGAGAAACTCACGCCGCGAAAAATTTTGCCTCATGTTGGGCTCCTCGATCAATTGGTAGCTGATGAGCTTTATTTGCGGTGGCCGTCGAGGCCCTTGATGAAAGTATATTGCGGCGGGGCCGCTTTAGCAATCGACGCGCGGCAGCGGAATTGCAATCTCCGTATCTTTCTAGCGGAGTGGAAATGTTTATTCGTGGGGTAGGTTTTCAACCTGCCCAGAATTCAGGCAGGTTAAAAACCTGCCCCACGAAGTAATCTGCCTCGAATTTACTTCACTCCGGTAAAGTGTTACCAATCTCCAGATTTTTGTGGCGCAGGCGTCTCGCCTGCCTCGATAAATGCAGGCCAGAGGCCTGTACCACAAGTTGGGGGGAAGGTAAAGCTGGATTGGAATAAACGAAAGCGGCTGGTAGGATGGTAGAAGTTACTTACGATTTTGTCTCGATACTCTCGGAGAATCCTTCTCATGCTCAAGAAAATTGCCCTGGTTCTCGTTCTGCTTGTGGTTGCGTTCTTTATTTTCGTCGCCACGCGGCCTTCGGAATTCCGCATCGCGCGTTCGATTAAAATTTCCGCGCCGCCGGCAGAGGTCTTTGCGCACGTGAACGACTTCCACAAATGGGATGCTTGGTCCCCGTGGGTCAAAGTCGATCCGGCCGCCAAGGTCACCTTTGAAGGGCCTGCGGAGGGAGAAGGTGCCATCTTCAAATGGGCCGGCAATAACGAGGTTGGTGAAGGCAGCATGTTGCTCACCGAAAGCAAGCCCAACGAGTTCGTCCGCATCCAGCTCAATTTCCTGAAACCGTTCGCCGGAACCGCCCAGTCGGAGTTTACGTTCAAGCCCGAGGGCGATCAAACGATGGTCACCTGGAGCATGGCCGGCAAGAATAATTTCGTCGCAAAGGCAGTCTGTTTGTTCATGGACTGCGACAAGATGATCGGCGATAAATACAATGAAGGCTTGGCGAGCATGAAATCGGTTGTCGAAGGAAAGAAATCGACGCAAGAAGGCTCCCCATGATCGATACTCCCCAAATCACCCAATCGGCTGCCCAGCTAACGGCCATCATTCCGCTCACGGTTCCGCGTTCGGAAATTCAGAAAGTCATGGGGCCGGGCATCGGCGAGTTGATGGCCGTCGTCGCCGCTCAGGGCATTGGCCCGGCCGGGCCTTGGTTGACCTACCACCGGAGGAGGCCCACCGACACGTTTGATCTCGATATCAGCGTGCCCGTCACGTCGCCGGTCGTCCCCACCGGCCGCGTGCTGGCAGGCGAGTTGCCGTCGGCGACCGTGGCGCGAACGATCTATCGCGGGCCCTACGAAGGACTCGCTGCCGCCTGGGGCGAATTCTGCGATTGGATATCCGCTCAAGGGCACAAGCCGGCCGAAAACCTCTGGGAACGATACCTCACCGGCCCAGAGTCAAGTCCCGACTCGGTCAACTGGCGCACGGAACTAAATCGCCCGCTGATCGTTTAGTATCGGTCCATCGGCTTGAGCGGTGGCTTGACATGTCGATACTCTGCCGCAATAATAATGTAGCAATAGTCCACCGGATTTCTGCGGTCGAATACCAGTTAGGCGACTCGCACATCTCCCATGAACGAAGCCAAGAACATTCTCGTTCCGACAGCATGCTCGTGCCCGCAGATGCACTTCTTGACATACGGCCCAATTCCCACAAACTACTCCTATGCTTCTCACCGCCGTTTTAATTCCAGCCAAGGAGGGCGGTTTTGTCGCCTACAACCCCGAAACAGGCACCACGAGTCAGGGCGAGTCCGTGCCCGAGGCTATCGGCAATCTCCGCGAGGCCACGGAACTGTATCTGGAGGAGTTTCCTCTGGAGCAGACCGGCCAGGCGTTGCTCACGACCTTCGAGGTTGCGGCTCATGCCTAGGCTTCCTCGCGTCTCCGGCTCCGAGGCTGTTCGTGCATTGGAGCGGCTAGGCTTTGCCGTCGTTCGCCAGCGCGGCAGCCATATCATCATGCGTCGCGGCGCGTCCGGCTGCGCGGTTCCCAACCACCGCGAAATCAAGACCGGCACGCTCGCAGGTGTTCTCCGGCAGGCAGGCGTCTCAATCGAGGAGTTCACAGCGGAACTCTGAGCCAACGTCGCCTAACCAAGCACTGTAGCACTTTGGGGTAGCAAAGGTGCCATTCGTTTCTGCCACCTTTTATTCTCCAGGCACCTTTTATTCTCCCTGACCGCTTCCGTCACTTTCCCCTCGACTTCTCTCTCTGCTTCAGCCGTTGCAGTATCTCTTGGGTCTCCTTCTCGGCACGTTCTTCAATCT
>JANXOJ010000244.1 GCA_025353625.1 Planctomycetota bacterium
AGATTGAACACCATTTGTTCCCTCGAATCTGCCACATCCATTATCGGGCCCTTGCGCCGCTGGTCGAAGAAACGTGCCGGGAGTTCGGGCTAAAGTATTTCGCCCACCCGACCTTCCGAGCGGGCGTCGCTTCGCACTTCCGCTGGTTGCGGCGGATGGGTATGCCGACTGCAAACTAGGAATTAGGTATCTTTTTAGCGGAGTGGAAATGTGTATTCGTGGGGCAGGTTTTCAACCTGCCCAGAATTCAGGTAGGTTAAAAACCTGCCCCACGAAGTAATCTGTCTCGAATTTACTTCACTCCGGTAAAGTGTTACAAAAATGCCCACACTTGCAGTACGAATAGCATGGGTCCGATAGCATTCCACGGAGATATTTGTTAGAACACGGGCACGAGTCCGCCCTATTTTTTTGACGGCGACCAACACGCAATACCTATCCTCCGCAGCGTCGCGCCATAACCTTCCCATAAAATCAATATGAAAATTAACCGTACTGCCGACATGGCGTTCCTGCCCGCCAGCCACGAAAACCCGCTCACGCCGGGCGTTTGGAAGAAGGTTCACTTTGCGCGCTCGGAACTTCAGCCGGGCACGGTGCAGATGGTCAATTGGGCGCGGCTGCCGATCGGAAATAGCTTTTCCGCCCACTATCACGAAGACATGCAGGAGATATTCATCATCGTCGATGGCACGGCGGAGATGGTCGTGGCCGGTGAGTCGGCGACATTGCAGCGCGGAGATTCAATCCTCATCGAACCTCGCGCGGTGCATCGCATGACGAACCGAGGAAGCCAGGACGTGGAATACGTGGTGATCGGCATAACGGGCGACCGAGGCGGCAAGACGGTGGTGGTGGAGTGAAGTAGGTTCCTCTTGCCCAGAGGAGCCCGCGTGTTGCGTCGCACGCGACAACACAGAGTCATCTGGCAATGCACCCCACAATGTTCCTTCCGGCGGGACGATCCCTTCCGGCAAATGGACCTACTTGACCGCATCCTCGGGCTTCATCCCTTTTTTGAAGCCGCCGACATGAATCGGATTCGGCTCGTAGCTGCCGACAATATCCACTTTGCCCTGCGGCGAAATCTTTGCCTCTAGGCCCATGCACCAATAGCTTGCATTGACCAATAGGCGGCGAAAGTTCTCGGATTTCAAATCGCCGCTGTGGCCCATCGTGGTGGTAAAGACGCGCGACGCCTTGCCTTGCGTGCCCGTGTAGGACTTCGTCCAAGCCACCGGCACCGGCGGCTTTTTCTCGTTCGGCTTGTCGTCGGGATTCATGCCCACGAGTACTTGACCGAGGAGCAGCGGTTTGCTGTCGCCGAAAAGAGTGGTGATGGTGTAAACGTCCGATGGTCCCCAGATGGGGCCGACGCCGCGAAGGATGGGGTGATTGTCCATGCCGGGCGCGGCAGTGGCCAGCGTGCTTTCAAAATTGTGATGCCCGTAGTGATTGACCCAGGTTTCGCCGAGAACCTGCCGCCCAAATCCGCCGGGGAAGTTCTTGTCGTGGGCGCTATATTTAGAATATGGACTATCCTTGTGCTTCACATAGTTAAACGAATGGGTGGCCGTTCGCAGCCCAATCACCGGCCGCCCCGACTCGATGTAATCGACGAAGTGCTTCATCTGTTCGTCGGGCAGTTCGCGGTAGCGCGCGAAGATCACCAGCAGATCGGCCGCATCGAGCACATCGATGCCGGGGATGTTTTGTGAGGCGGGATCGATCAGCCCCGTCTTGGAATCGACCGCGAACAACACCGTGCATTTTGCGCCGTGGTGCGCGGCGAGAATCTTGGCCAATTGCGGAATCAGCTCCTCGCTGCGATACTCGTCATCGGCGGCGATCAATACAACGTGTTTGCCCAACAGCGGGCCGGCCTTACCTTCCAATACCGGAGCGGCCGCTTGCACCGCAACGGTTATCGATGCCAACAGTGCGAAAAATGAAACGACGCAAACGGCTTGTGCGCGCGGGACGTGATGCAAGGTATACTCTCCGGTAAGAAGGAAGCTCACTGCAATTCACTATATCGTCCCGGCGGGCAGAACGCCAGGACGAAAAGCGCGCGACCGGCGCGCAAGAAGGTGCTCGATATCTGCCATAAGCGCAATGAGCTGGTGAGCAGGCTACCGACGTTCATCTTACCGGAAGCCTTGGTCCAACAGGGGCAATCAGGTGTTGCGAGGGGTGGGCCCATTACTTCGGTTTTCGCAAGAATTGCTATTTT
>JANXOJ010000261.1 GCA_025353625.1 Planctomycetota bacterium
CCAGACAGCGAACGCGCCGAACGAAGTCCATCGCGCCGCTATCTTTTGATGGGAACACTTCGTCGAATCGCTCTGCGGCCGCGGCAGCAAGGATCGAAGCGACTTCATTGCCCTCGGGCAAAGCCGATGGACTTTCTTCAAGCAGTAGGTCGGCCCAATATACCCGCCGCCGAGCGACCACGCGGCATGTGTCGGAATCGAACTCCACTTCGGTACGCAGCGACAATTGCTCGGTTGGCAACCAATCGCGCTCCACTGCGGAAGCCAGACGCACCAACGCTTCCGAGCCGCCGCGATCGACATCGACGGCCAAAAGCAGCGGCGCATTGCGAACCGCGCTCGACTCGGCCAAACGCACGCCGCGTCCGCCAACCATGCGGCCCGAACGGCTTCCCGGCCCGCTTCGCCGCACGAGGCGATCGGGAAAGGCAGCCAAAAGCGCGCGGCGAACCGCTTCGCCCGGCGATGCAGTGCCGCGCGGCGTTTCGTTTCCCGGCACCTGCCGAAGTTCGCGCAACAGTTGATCGCGCAACAGTTGATCGCGCAACAGTTGATCGCGCAACAATTGATCGCGGACGTGCAGAACGTGTTGGGCCGTATTGCGATGCACGCGCCCCAGCGGCGAATCGTCGCGGCCCGACTCCGCGAAATCTTCCAACGCGGCAACGCGGTCGAAGATATCGCTATCAGAATCCGCTGCCGCTTCTCTTCGCCGCGGCGCGGAATCGTCGCCGCGTCGGAACGGATCGCGCTCGCTCAGTAGTGCCGCTGCCAATGCGACAGAGGCCGGTTGCCCAAGCGTGCGTCCTTCCCAAATCATACGAGCGAGTCGCGGACTAATCGGCAACCGAGCCATACATTTTCCCAAAAGCGTGACGTTTCCCACTGCATCAATCGCGCCGAGTTGCCGCAACAGCGATTCGGCCTGATTGAGTGCTGCGGCCGGCGGGGCCTCGAACCACGGAAACGCCGCAAGGTCGCTCTCGCCCCATGCACGAAGCTCCAAGGCCGGCCCTGCCAAGTCGAGGCGGCGAATTTCCGGCTCATCGCCGACAGGCCGCTGACGATGTGTGCGCTCGGCCCAAAGCCGCAAGCAAACGCCCGCTTGCGTGCGCCCCGCGCGACCGGCCCGCTGATCGGCCGAGGCTTGCGAGATCGGCACGAGTTGCAGCCGATCCATGCCAACGTGCGGGTCGAAGAAGAGCGACCGCGCCATGCCGGTATCGATCACGGCGGTGATGCCTTCAATGGTCAGCGACGTTTCGGCCACGTTCGTCGAAAGGACGATCTTGCGTCGGCCCAGCGGCCCAAGGACTGCGTCTTGCTTTTCGGCGGGCAAGTCGCCATAAAGCTGCATCACGGCGACATTGTGCGCGGCAGTCAGTGCCTCCAGCTTCCGCGCCGTTTGACGAATCTCGCCGACACCGGGCAGAAAGACAAGCACATCGCCCGGCGTTCGATCGAGAATCTTGGCAGCAGCGTCGGCCGCACGATCCTCCAGCCGACTGTTGCCAATATCTTCTGAGTACGTTATCTCGACGGGGTGCAAACGACCGCGGCTTTCCACGACGGGACAATTGCCCAGCCAGCGGGCGATTGGCTCGGCGGCCAACGTGGCCGACATAACCACCAGTTTTAACTCCGGGCGAACGGTCTCTTGCACGCGCCGAACCATCGCCAAGGCAAGGTCGCTATTGAGGCTCCGCTCGTGAAACTCATCGAAGACGACTGCGGCGACCGATTCCAAGAACGGATCGTCCTGAATCATACGCAGAAAGATGCCCTCCGTAACAACCTGAATGCGCGTCCGATGAGTCATGCAGCGGTCGAATCGAACTTGATAGCCAACCTCCGCGCCGAGACGCACGCCGCGCTCATAGGCGATCCGCCGCGCGCAGGCTCGCGCGGTCACCCGCCGAGGTTGCAAGACGACGATTGCTCCCGACTGAGCCAACCCGGAGTCCAGAATGGACGGCGGGACGCGGGTTGTCTTACCCGCGCCGGTAGGGGCTTGCAGCACGACCGAACCCGCCGCGCGGAGCGCGGCAATCAGTTGCGGCAGGACTTCATCGATGGGCAAGGCAATCGGCATGTGGCGGAGCAACTCAGGCTGTGAAAATCGGCGGGCGATCTATTCACCGCCAGGAAACATTGTAGCAAAGGCAGTTTCCACGGCCACAGGAACGGTGTTGATTGCCTTATCGTATTGACCGCACTAGAATGGCAGCACCTGTATTTTCTATTAGATGGCCAATCGCGACAACCATTACGAAGCGGCGTTTGAAGCGTATCTCCGCAAGCGCGGCGTGCCGTATGTTGCCGTCGATGAGGCCAAACGGAGCCTGCTTAGCGATGGCGGCTCAATCAAAAGCCTCGACTTCATCGTCTCCGCCCCCAGCCAGACGAATTGGCTGGTCGATGTTAAAGGGCGCAAGTTCCCCAGTGGCGATATCCAGAAGCAATACTGGAAAAACTGGTCCACCCGCGACGATCTCGTCAGCCTTGCTCGATGGGAAACGCTTTTCGGTGCGAACTTCTGCGGGCTGTTTGTCTTTGCCTACAACATCCTGGGCGATCGGGCGCCGCTGGCCTACGAGCAGCTTTTCGAGTTTCGCGACAAGCTCTACGGCTTCGTCGCCGTGCGCTTAAACGATTACGCCGGCCACGCGCGGCCGATTTCCGCCAAGTGGGACACCCTGGCGATGCCCGCCGCCGACTTCCGCCGCCTCGCCCGGCCATTGGATGAACTTCTGGGCTTGGCAGAGAAGAAAGAAGCGTAACGAACGTGAACAGGCTCTTTGGAGTCCTTGTGGGCGAATGCAGTTTGAATGAAAAACGAAGGCGAGACTTCGCACTCCAAAGGGTCAAATCTATTTTCGTCGTCGCTGTCGATAAGCGGCCATTGAATATGGCCACTTCGCGGCGGAATCCTTATCTCCAGGACTGATCGGACCGGCTTTACGACCCGAACTCCGGCCTTCGTCGGCCGAGTTGTGACTTCAGGCGATCGACGATCGAACTGTGCATCTGGCTGACGCGGCTTTCGGAGAGGTCGAGCGTGGCACCGATTTCCTTCATCGTCAGTTCCTCATAATAATATAGGATGATAATCAACCGCTCATTGCGATTCAGGCCCTTGGTGACGAGCCGCATGAGGTCGGCTTTTTGAATCCGTCGCGTGGGGTCTTCGCCCTTCTTGTCCTCAAGAACGTCGATCTCGCGGACGTCCTTGTAGCTATCGGTTTCGTACCACTTCTTATTCAAGCTGATGAGGTTCACCGCGTTGGCATCGACCACCATCTTTTCCAACTCGGGCACCGAAATCTGCATCGTTTCGGCCAGCTCGATTTCGCTGGGGCTACGGCCCAGTCGAGCTTCAAGATTCTTCACCGCCTCGTTGAGCTTGCTGGCCTTTGAGCGAACCAAGCGCGGCACCCAGTCCATCGTCCGCAGTTCGTCGAGCATCGCTCCGCGAATTCGCGGCACGCAGTAGGTCTCGAACTTCACGCAACGCGAAAGATCGAAGGCATCGATGGCGTCCATCAGCCCGAACACCCCGGCTGAAATCAGGTCGTCGAGTTCCACGCCCTCGGGCAGGCGCGACCATATCCGCTCGCCGTTGTATTTGACCAGGGGCAGGTAAATTTCAACCAGCCGGTTGCGCATGTCCTGATTGTCTTGATCGCGCTTGAATTCGATCCACAATTGTTCCACTTCTTCCGGTGCGACAGCGATAGCCATGCGATCCTCCGTGATAGCGCGCCCTGCGGCGCCGTTATGAAATACTCACTTGTGTCCGACCGCTCCTTACTGCGACGCGGCGGACGATTTGTTTTCCTGTAACTCCAACATAATACGGCTGCTGACGGAATCGCGGACGACCCATTCGGCCAGTCCGCCAATCACCGCGCCAACTGCCGCGAAGGCCAGCAGGCTAAGCCACGCCGTCCAGAGCGTTGCCTCGCCCGTATTTCCGGCAAGAATGCCTCGCATTAGCGAAACGATCAATGCCAAAAGGCCAAGTATATTTGCGTATTGTCGAGCCACCGTTGCACCTTGGGACACCCGTTAAACTCGATCCAAGCGATCCAGTTTAATGGAACATTGACGACCAATGCTTGTCCTAGTGTATCGGTTGCGGTGGCGGTGTAGTTTAGGTTAAGTTTAACGATCATGCGGGCAGCCATCACGCGGCACGCGCCAGCATCTCTTCCTCCATGCCGAGAATCATTCGCGCTATCCGCGCGGCCTCGGCCACTTCAATATCATCCGGCACGTTCTGGCCGTTGGTCAGGTAGCTTAACGGCAAGTTGCACGCACGTACCAGCGGCAGGATATTGCCAAACCCGGCGGCCTCGTCGAGCTTCGTGAGGATCAACGCCGTCGTCCCCACTGCCGCGAAGCGTTCGGCCGTCTGCTCCAACACTCGCGTAGTGGCTACGCTGCTCAAGACCAAGTGAACCTCGTCGGCATCGGCCTCCGTAAGGAACGCGCGAAGCTCCTGAATTCGAACTTCATCCTTGGGACTGCGGCCCGCCGTGTCTAGCAAGATCAAGTCGAGATCGTCCATCCGTCGCACGGCCTCGCGCATTTCGCGCGGCGTCGATACCACTTGCATCGGCAGATCGATGATGTCCGCAAAGGTCCGCAACTGCTCCACCGCCGCAACGCGGTACGTATCGACCGTAATCAGCCCCACGCGACGCTTCTCTTTGAGGTGGTAGTTTGCCGCCAGCTTGGCAATCGTCGTCGTCTTGCCCACGCCCGTCGGGCCGACGAGGGCCACGAGCCGACAACGATCCTGCATAATCTGAATTGGGCCGCAGGTGTGTAGGTCCGCTTCGATGGAGCGAGCTAGCCGAGCCTTGAGCAACAGCAGGTCGTCGATGTGCGCGCCTTGGGTCTCCTTGCGAACGCGCTCGACGAGCTCGCGGGCTAAGTCTTCACACAGATCGGCATCGAGCAACTCGGTAAAAAGCTTAAAAAACAGTTCCGGCAGTTCGTGCCGTGGAGTATCGCCACGACGCCGCAAGTCGTGGACCATGTTTTGCAGTTCGCTCAATTGATTTTGCATCGCCTCGGGCGGCGAATACGGAAATCGCGATACGGGCCCCACCGGCAGCTTGTGCGGCCCATCGTGCCGCAGGACAACCTCATCGCGCCGTCCACGTTCTTCTCCACGTTCTTCTCCACGTTCTTCTCCGCGTTCTTCTCCGCGATCTTCTCCGCGACGTTCTCCGCGACGTTCTCCGCGAGACTCACGGGACGGGTTCCCAATTCCGGGCAAACGGCTGGGAACATTCACGCCGCGCGATGCGGTGACTTCGATCTGCGTCGGCCCGTGCATCAGGCCGAAGAGCCAGCTGCCTTGGACTTCACGGGTATGCAGCACGGCCGCATCGGGGCCTAGGTCGTGACGGACCATAGCCAAGGCGTCGTGCATGGTTGAGGCGCGGTAGGTTTTGAGTTCCATGGCGGGGAGAGGGATTAGGGATTAGGGGTTTGTCTGAGCCGCAATGTGGCGGCGGTTACTAGCCCAGGGCGGTAGCTCCAGGACGGGAACAATAACATCGCGTAAGCTCCGCAGGGGCGATAAGTCGTTTGACGACAAGCTTGCGTGTCGCCCCTTCGGGCCTACCGACGTTCGTGCTCCTTTGTCTTTCGTTTTTCGTGCTTCCTTCGATGTTCGACCTTCGTGCTTTTTTATCTCGCGTCACTCACCATCGACATCGCTTCAATCTTCGTATCGCGGGTAATTTCGTTGTAGCTCAGCACCACCAAATGCGGCAGGTGCGAGAGGGTCATCTGCCGCAGTGCCGCGCGGATTGGAGGGCT
>JANXOJ010000262.1 GCA_025353625.1 Planctomycetota bacterium
CCGCGGACATGATGGCGCGGCCTTGCTTGGCACTGCTTGGTCATCCTGGCCTCCATGCCCTGGGGAAATGAGCCTAGCCCAACAGTCTAGTTACTGGGAATGATTTCGGCAAGAGATTGGCCAAAGATTCCCGCGATACGAATTATCGGCGTAATTTCCGTAAAACTTTACGCCAAATAGGGGGTGGCTGGATTGGCAACACACTCTTAGGACACTACCCGCAATTGGTCGATGATTTTACGAGAGGGGGCGGAAGAAATCCGCAGAATTATTTGACAGGCCCGTCAAACTGTACCACTACCGGTTATCGGCAAAGTCCGGTTTTTTTGGTACAACCCTATCAGCAGCGACATTGCATTCCCCTATGCAGTGGGGTGTTTCTGTTTTAATGTCTGTACCGACTTTTACGATTTTCTGATTCGCGGGGATGCGAAAGGGCCACGGTCGATCCCTGTTCTCTGGAATGACTTGCCGCATGCGTTGATTCTCAAGCTAGATTTGTCTATTCAATGGCGGATCGGCGCTGCATGGCTAGCAACGCGAGGGTCCAATTTACTTTCGGCGGATGAACCCGATCATGGCATTTGCAAACGACGCACCGCAAAACACAGGGCGATCGCCCGGATTGGCAGCATGCCATGAGTTGCCGCGCGTTGTCCTAACCATCGGTGAACACCAAGCGACGGCATTGCTTTTCGACGAATCGCGCGATGGCCTAGCGGTACTACTTCCGGAAGAACCCTCGTTCTGGGTTGATGAGACCGGCGAATTATCGACCGATGCCGCGACGATTTCCGTTCGGGTGACCACCATTGTCCGCTTTGACGCGGATGAATCGATCGAATCGGAAGCCCCCCAGGCATTTCGCATTGGGCTGGAACGTATTGAAAACGATTCCTTCGCGCCGGCCGTAACGGACCCACAAGAAAATCACAAAACGGTTTCAACGCCGCCCGCCGCGCTGGCACCTTTAATTAGCCCCAAATCAAAGTCCAGCGGTATAATTGCCGCGCTCATCGTTTGCTTGCCGCTGCTGGCCGTGGGTGCCGTATGGTACAACAACTATCGGCAAAACCACTCGACTTCGCATACCCTGAATTTGCCCGCCGATGAGGGGGCTTCTAGTAGCACGACCGCCGCGCCTGCGGTCCCGCCCCAACCCGTTTTAGCGGAGCCAACGCCCGAAATGTTTGGCCGGCTCGGCGTTGAGCCGTTTGTACTGCCAGAAGTCGCTGCCAAATTGCAACTTAGCCCCTCTCAGGAGGGTACTTATGAAAGTTTGCAGCAGGCAACCAATGCGGCCCTAGCGGATTTGGACAAGTATTGGCAAAGTGTTGGTCGATTGGAACAAGCGCGGAGACGTAATCTGATTTTAGAGGCCGCCCGCGAACAGGCCCTGGCCGTACTCAGCGCAACGCAACGTGCGCAGTGGGACGCCCTGGTTCGCACGCGGCACTAAGGGATTGGCAGTGCATGTTCCTCTATGGCCTCGCTGACAGCTCTACTACTGCTGGTTGTAGGTGCCGCTGTTCCGGTCACTATTCCGGCCACAGTTCCGGCCACAGTTCCGGCCGATGCCCCGTTCCCAGGCGCAACCCAAGTCTACGCAACGACATTTGATGCCGCGACGGAGGAAGAACTCAATGGCTGGCCGCCCGGCTGGACGCGGCGTCAAGGGCCGGGCTTTCCTCGCTACGTCCGCATGAAGCTCGATGAATGTGCGCCGCCGGGAGGTGGCCGATGCTTGCGCGTCGATCTCAACGGCGGTGGCGCGATGGCCTATAGCCCGCTCGTGCCCGTCAAGACCGATGTTGAATACGTCTTGGAGGGTTGCATTCAAACTTTGGGCTTGAAGTACGATCGGGCCTATCTTTCGCTAGCGTTCCTCGATTCAAAGCGCAACGAGCTCGCGACCGTGCCGTCAAAAAAGATCGCGACGAGCGATGGCTGGCAAAGGCTCCGCGTCGGGCCAATCCGCCCGCCCGCAGGGGCCAGTTCGTGTACGGTTGGCTTACATGTCGAGCCGGCAGGCCGCATTGAGGATATCCACGGCTCGGCAATGTTCGGGAATCTTTGGGTGGGGCGGTTGCCGCGGATCGTCCTAACCGCTCGTTCTGCCTCCGCATCGCGCGCGGAAGCGAAAAGCGATATTTCCGCTTTGCAAAGTGCGGCGGCGGTCTTTACGCGCGGCGAGGCGATTGAGATCAGTTGCGATGGGACGGGCTTCATCGCTGACTCGTTTGAATTGCGGTTACGGTTGGAAAATCGTGAAGGCCGTCTGTTGGCGGAACATAAGCAGCGATTTAAGGGACCAGAGGTCGCGATTGCCCGCGAGGCGGCTCCGCTGCGGCTCAATCCCCAATCCCCAATTCCCAGCCCTCCCGAAGCCGCGACTAGCTCACACGACTCGCATCTGCCCTCACCTCCGGCTCCACTCGCGAATGCGGGAGAGGGGAGTGCGAGTGCAAGCGTCGTTTGGAAGCCGCCGTTGGACGAAGTGGGGTTCTATCGAGTTCGCGCGACCGTTGCGTCAACCGATAATTCTTCACGGAACAAATCGATTCAGGCGGAATCTACACTCGTTGTCGTCGAACCGCAATCCGCGCCGCACAACAGTGAGTTTGGATGGAGCCTCAGTCCGATCAACATGCCGTTACAACTCGTGCCGCTTAGCGACCTGATTTGCTGTTCGGGAATACGAACGGTCAAATATCCCTTTGCAGGCAAGCCATCGATCGAGCCGCTGATCGGTTTTTGCGATCGGCTCAATAGGTCGGACATCGGGTTGATTGTCGTGTTGCGACCCGATCCGGTTCCGAGCGAAAAGCCGATCTGGCCACACGATTTGCTGGCAGCCGAAGCTTTCGCGCGGGATGCTAAAGTCTGGTATCCGTCCGTTGAACCCGTGCTGGCACGGTTGGGCACGCAGATTCGCTCTTGGCAATTGGGCGACGACCTCGACCTCGGTTGGGTCGGATGCCGGGAGCTTTCGGAGATCGTATCGCATGTAAAAGGCGAACTCGACCATGTAGGGCAAAACCTAGACGTTGCCATCCCCTGGGGTTTCAATGCGCCGCTGCCATACCGAGTGCAGCCTGAAAACTCGTCCGGATTGCGCCGCGACAAAACGCCGTCGGTCAAGCCCGTGCCGTGGCGATTTCTAACATCCGTTTGCGATAGCTCCGTCAGCGAGAAGGAGTTGGCGATGCGGCTCGACGGTTCTCGCAGCGCGGACATCGCGCGATGGATCGCGTTGGAAGCACTGCCGCAAGCGGAAAATCTACCCGACGCGCGCGTCGCACATTTGGCCGGTCGCATGATTGCCGCAAAAATCCACGGTGCTGAGGGCATTTATTTCGCCGATCCGTTCGAGCCGCAACGTGGGCTGATTCATCCCGATAGAACGCCGACCGACCTTTTTCTGCCCTGGCGAACGACCGCCTTGATGCTGGGCGGTGCGAACTACATCGGCGAGATCGATTTGCCGCGGGGCGATTCGATTCACTGCTTTACTCGCGACGGCAAGAATCTGGCCGTCGTCCCTGCCTCGTCGCCAACGACCGAAACCATTTACCTTGGCCCCGACGTGCGGCAGCACGACCTTTGGGGCCGGCACCAACCGTGCCCAGCCGTCACGTGTGGGGCGGGCGTCTCGCCTGCAAGTGTCGCGGCTGTCGAGACGCCGGCACCTCAATTGCAGATTGCAATCGACGGCCTGCCGACATTCCTTACCGGCCTCGATCCAACGATCTCGAATTGGCATTTGGCCGTTCATCTTTCGCCAGATCGAGTGCCGAGTATTCCGAATACGGCATCTCCGGTGTCGCTAGAGTTTAAGAACACGTTTGCAAAATCTATCGCAGGCCGCGTGAAAATAACTGGACCCCAGCGTTGGCAGGTCAAGTCACAAAGCATTGAATTTCGGCTCGCACCCGGTGCAACTTGGAAGCGCGGATTAGAGATCGTACTGCCGAACGATGTCGTTGCCGGTCGGCAGATGGTTCGGTTCGATTTTGAAATCGACGCCGATCAGACCTACTGCTTTGCCGTCCATCGCCCGCTGGAGGTTAGCTTGGGCGACATGCTCGTCGAGGCCAAGACCCATTTGAACGACCACGGCGACTTGGAAGTTCACCAAACGATTTTGAATCGGGGCAAGAAACCGGCGAGTTTCCGTTGCGATTTGCTGACGCCCGACCGAAGGCGACAATCGGTGGAAGTCCGAGCGGTTCCTTCGACCTTAAAGGAAACCGTCTATCTTCTGCCCGACGGCGAAGAGCTGTTTGGCAAAACGCTCTGGCTTCGGGCCGAAGAGATCAACGGCCCTCGCGTGCTGAATTTTCGCCTGGAAACCCCCTCGCCGGCGGACGCGAAGAATCGCCGCACGCAAAAAGTCGAGCGATCCGCCGACAGTATTACACTGTGATCGTACTGCGAGTATACTGCGTTCGGCGCGAAACGATCGATCGAAGCCAACAGGGCAAGCAAAGTTTGTGCGCGAAGCCGCGATGAAACCGTACCCTCTGAATCAAAATCGAACGGCGAAATGTGTTCCTTGCTTGCCCTGCGGGCTTTGATGTTGGCTAGCAAAGAGAGACTCTTGTCTTGGTCCAATCGAGGAATGCCGCGGAGGGGTGTTCCCTGCCGTTTTTTCCCGGTCGGCCCAATTTCCATGCGACGGCCGGCAGATTATAATGAAGAGTTGCCGGAGGAGACGACCGCATGGGCATACGCTTTTTCTGTCCCAATGGACATAAGCTCAACGTAAAGGAATTCCAGGCCGGAAGGCGTGGAATATGTCCGTTCTGTGGGGCTAGGATACAGATCCCCACGCAGAGTACCAGAGCGAGTTCCCACTCGGAGCGGCCCGGAGATGCGGCCAATGCCGAAACCAGCCTCTTTCACGGTGCTCAGGAGTCCGATTCGTCGCCCAATATTCTGCCGGGCGAGCCGCCTAGCCGGCCCGGTGATCCTATGGGCGGCAGGATTGGCCCAAGTGTTCCGTTGGGCGGTCCATCTCAGGGAGGGCCATCCATGGGAGGATCTGCTTTGCCGAATCGTGTCGCGGCACCACCGGCCGCCGCGACGGGTCCGGCTTCACTGCCAGCCGGAGTGGTTCTTGGGACGCCCAACGCCCTCAAGGCACCTGCGGCAATGTCGGCCTCCGCAGCAGTCGCGTCAACTCGACAGGGCTCGATAACACCTAGCCCCGTTTCCCAACCGTTAGCGACAACCGGCAAAACCGTCGCGCCTAATTCGGTCGGGACCAATATCGCCGCACCGCTAAATGTTCCTCCGCCATCGCCGTCAACTACCGAGCCTCCCGACCCCATTGCCGAAGCTCCAGAGATGATTTGGTACGTTCGGCCAGCGTCGGGCGGACAGTTTGGCCCGGCACCCGGCGAATTGATGCGGAGTTGGCTCGTGGAAGGTCGCGTGAGTGCCGATTCGCTCGTCTGGCGCGAAGGATGGCACGACTGGCAAGAGGCAGCCAGCGTCTTTCCCAAGCTTCGCGCCAATCAGGGTATCGACTTTTTGAAAGCGGACCCCAACGTTGCCTCAGTACCTTCCGCAACCGGGCAAGCACATCGGCCCAAAGTACATCGGCCCGTCGATCGCAGTCAATGGGCATGGCTGGCTTTGCTGAGTCTCGCGGTCGTCCTATTGTTCTTTGTCTTCCTTTGGATGCTTTTCCACCAATGAAAATTCAACAGTTCCTGGAACATCACGGACTCAACTCGAACCCGTTTGCCGACGAAGATGCACAGACCGATCAAGTATTCAAAGGGGGCTGCATCCGAAGCGTCTTTCATCCGGCCTGGGATAAAATCTATGGCAATCCGGCGGAGCCGGCCACTTCGGTCGTCTTCGGCGAAAAAGGTGCCGGAAAAACGGCCATGCGATTGCAAGTCATCCGCCGACTCGCCGACTACAACGCCGATCGTCCCGAGCATCAAGTCTTTGTCGTCCAGTACGATGACTTCAACCCATTCCTCGACCGTTTCCGCGAAAGCTTCAGCGGACGAAGGAGGCGGATCGATCGTGCCCTGAGCAATTGGCGGCTCTGGGATCATATCGACGCCATTCTTTCCTTGGCCGTAACCCAACTCGTGGATCGTATTCTGGAAGTGAGGCAAGCACGGCATCCCGCCGCTCGCGATGAGCCGTTGCCGATCGAGAAACTCGACGCCAACCATGCACGCGATGTGCTGCTGCTGGCTGCCCTCTACGATCTGTCCACCGCCGAAAGCCCCGGCACGCGCTGGAAGCGGCTGCGCAAGAAGCTTCGATTTCCGACCTGGAAATCAAAATGGGATATCGCCCTGGGCGGCGTTGTCGCGGCAATTACCTTGGCACTCTTTGCTTGGCTCGGTCGGTCGAATGTCGGTGCAATGTGGCCGTGGGTGCTGGCCGCAATTGTCGCCGGTTGGCTGCCGTGGGCTGCACGCATTGCAACGTTCACCTGGAAGGCGTGGCAAATCGCCCGCAACACGCGGGTGCTGAAGCATGCGATTCGTCCCCTGCGGAAGCTATTGCTGAACTTTCCCGCTTCGCAACTCGCCAACCAGCCGCTCCCTCGCTCGCAGCAGACCGATTCCCGCTATCAGCTTCTCGATAAACTGCAATCCGCATTGAGAGCGATGCAATTCGAGGGCATTGTCGTCGTCGTCGATCGCGTCGATGAACCCTACTTGATAAATGGTTCCAGCGAATTGATGCAGGCATTGGTCTGGCCGATGTTGGACAACAAATTCCTCAAACATCCGGGGCTTGGGCTGAAGATGCTGCTGCCCGCCGAGTTGGAACGGATGGTTGACCGCCAGGATCGCGAATTTCACGAGCGGTCGCGGCTGGACAAACAAAACCTCGTCCGCTCACTGGCATGGACGGGCCAGTCGCTTTACGATCTGGCCAACGCTCGCTTAAAGGCATGTGCTGCCGACGGCAAAGCTCCAACCATCAGCGACCTGCTCGACCCGGCCATCGACGTACGACGACTCAAAGACGCCTTGGCAACGCTGCGCGTGCCTCGCCACCTTTTCAAGTTCATCTATCGACTCTTTACGACACACTGCAACGCCCATAGCGACGACGCGCCGGTCTGGCGGATTGGTCAGGGGGAATTTGAATCGGTCCTTGCGCTCTATCAACGCGATCAGGACGCACTCGACCGTGGCGTTGGGGCGGGCTAACATACCTCCTCAATTCAGAATCGGGGCCGAGGGTGGGCGGCGCATTATTCCTAAAAGGGGCGACTACGAACGATCCCATGCAGTCCTCTTGGTGTTGCCGCTTGCAAGTGCCGTGCAACGTGATAAAATGCGGCTTTCAAACTTCTAGCTACTATCTCTTTTGGAGAATCTCCGATGTCGTTGAAGGACAACATTCGATGGCAAATTGACCAGAGCCATTGGATTGCCAATGCCTACGTGCAGGACTTGACCGATGCCGACTTTATGATGCGGCCCGTCCCTGGTATGAATCACATCGCTTGGCAAATGGGTCACTTAATCAGCAGTTCGCACAAGATGCTGGGCATGCTCGGGCAGGCCGCCCCGGCTCTTCCATCGGGTTTTGACGAGGCGTATGCCAAGGGGACGTCGGAATCGAACGACCCGGCGAAGTTTGCCACCAAGGCAGTCTACTTGGAACTGGCGGCGAAGATCAAGGACGCCTCGCTGGCGGCCGTCGAAGCGTTTCCGGAAGACAAACTCGACGCCCCGGCCCCGGAGCCGGTTCGCGAATACGCCCCCACAAATGCCGCATTGCTGACCCTCCTGGGCACGCACTGGATGATGCACAGCGGCCAGTTTGTCGCCGTCCGTCGCAAGTTAGGCAAACCGGCCATGTTTTAAGCGTTGGTGCCATCACGGCACGAATAAAAATTCGTTCGTGTTGAACAACGCTCGGCAGACCGACGCTAGGCCGTGCGATTCGATCAGTTTTTCACCGGCGGACGCTTCATCGTCGTGCGGTGTGCGGCCTAGCGTCAATAGGAATGTCCGGCGGAGCCCGTCCGCCGGCTTCTTGCCGACCTCGCGTTCCACCCGCGCGGCAAGCAATTGCGATTGCTGGACCATAAATTGACTATTGAGCAGATTGAGGGCCTGGATGGCCGTCGTCGATCGGCTTCGCTTGGGGCAAACCTGTCCTGCGTCGGGGGCATCGAAGACGCCGAAAATGCCGTCCTGTTCGCGGCGAATCTTATTCATGTAGACCATCCGCCGCCACTCCGGCGGCCCCCACGCGGTCTTGGGCGTGTAGACGCGGACGTAATGGTCGTTCGGCTCGAAGGCACCAAAGCCGGGTCCATACATTTTCAGATCGAGTACGCCGCTGGCCTGTAGAATTGAGTCGCGGATCGCCTCCGCCTCGAGCCGGCGCGGCGGATAACGCCACAGCCACCGACAACCGGCGTCGGCGGCCAGACCTAGCGCGTTGGGGCTATCGGCCTGTTGGTACGTGTTGGACAGCAGTATCTCGCGATGGATCGCCTTCAGCCGCCATCCGTTGCGAACGAGTTCCGTTGCCAGCCAATCGAGCAACTCGCCGTGCGTCGGCGGCGACCCCATCCGCCCAAAATCCGAAGGCGATGCCACGATGCCGGCACCAAAATGATAATGCCAAAGTCGATTGACGATCACCCGTGCCGTGAGCGGATTATCGGCGCGTGCAATCCACCGCCCAAGGGCCAAACGGCGTTGTTGCTCCGGTGAATCGGCCTTCAGCCCCAACGATCCCAGCCGCCCCGTTAGGGCCGACGGTGCCTCCGCCACCACCGCCTCTTTAGGTTGCATCGGGTCGCCGCGATGCAAACGGAACGTCGCCTCTGGCTGCTTGAACTGCCCCCCATAAACCATCGCCTCCTTCCCCTCCCCCTTCTTCAACTTCTTCTCCACCACCTTCTTTTCTGATGGCTTCTTTTCTGATGGTTTTTCCGTCTCGGCCTTTTTCACTTCCTTACCGTCCACAAACCGCAGCGGTCGTTCCTGATGCTTCACGCCCGCAAAAACAGCCTGCATGGCGTAGTAGTCGCGCTGCGGAATCGGGTCGAACTTATGATCGTGGCACTTCGCGCAGCCGATCGTCATGCCGAGAAACGTACTGCCCGTGGTGCCGATCATGTCGGCCAATTCGTCCTGGCGTTGCGTTCGCGTCAGCACGACGTCTGGGCTACTCACGCGATCGACCGCGCCGCCGACAATGAAGCCCGTCGCCGCGTCCTCGCCGACGGCATCCCCGGCCAACTGCTCGACGACCATCCGGTCGAACGGTCGGTCTTCATTGAATGCCCGAATGAGATAATCGCGAAAGCGGTACGAGTTTGGCCGCTCGGCGTTGTTCTCGTAGCCATCGGTATCGGCAAAGCGGATCACATCGAGCCAATGTCTAGCCCAACGCTCGCCATATCGCGGGCTGCGGAGAACGTCGTCCACCGCATGCGCGTAGGCTGCGGAATCGGTATCGGCGACGAACTGCTCGATCTGCTCCGGCGTAGGCGGCAGCCCGAGCATATCGAGATAGAGCCTGCGAAGGAGTTGCACGCGCTGTGCAGGCGGAGCGGGACGGAGTTTGTTGGCCATCAGTTTCTCCAGCACAAAAGCATCAATCGGCCCGGCGGCCCACCGATCGGTCGTCTTGGGCGGCGCGACATCCACAACCGGTTGGAGCGACCAATGTTTCATTGCCATCTCAGCCGCCTTCGCCGCGTCGGACGACTCTTCCGGCATCTTCATCCCTTGGTCGATCCAGGCGCGAATCAGGCCGACCTGACGATCCGAAAGCGGCTTCCCCTTGGGAGGCATGACATTGTCGGGATCGACCCGGCCAATCAACTTCACCAAGCGGCTCTCGTCGCCACGTCCGACGACGACCGCCTTCTCGCCCGAGTCGCCCCCTTGCAAGATGCTCGCGCGACGATCTAAGCGCAGGTTGCTCGACTGCGTCGTTGGCCCGTGACAGGCGATGCAATTTTGCTGCAAGATCGGTTCGACATCGCGCGCGTAGTCAACTTCGACCGTTGCTGCGGGAGACGGCGTTCGACCTCTCTCTGTCGGCCAAATCGACATAAGTTCGCGTACTTTCATGGAAGCGATCTTGGGATTTCCGCCGTCGGAAAAAAGCTCCAAGCCCGTTCGATCGGGGGTCGGCAGAAAGAATGAGGTCACGGCCACCTTGCCG
Source organism: Planctomycetota bacterium (assembly GCA_025353625.1). GTDB lineage: Bacteria > Planctomycetota > Planctomycetia > Pirellulales > Thermoguttaceae > JANXQG01. Next base: position 10,183 of record JANXOJ010000262.1, read on the forward strand.
CCATTGGCAAAGACCTCAATCGACGTTCGATCGATGAGTATCCGCAGTTTGATGCGGCCGTTTTCCGCCTCTACTGCGGCCTTTCTGCCGAGGCAATTCAGCGTTCGCTGCTCGCTAAGATACGTTACTGCTTGGCCTCGACATTTGATGCCAAATTCGCGGGCACCGGCAAGGTCAACCTCCAATTCGATATCGAAAAGCTCGCCGGACACATCCTTGAGGAGATTTTCCCCGCTTTGCATGGCCCTATCGTTCCAAAGGTATTCCCTTGCATAGAGGCTCTTGATCTCGCCGACCGGCATTCGACATATTCTCAACCCTTCCGGAAAACGATGGAGCGTCAAATCGCACGGAAAGGTCAATTGCTGGTTGAAGGGCATATCGGGGTACTTGCCGCCGCGCATCCAGGCGATCTGCACGCGCCGCCCCGGCTGGCCGGCGATGTTGCCCCAGGATTGCGTTGCATAGAAGTTCGCGCCGAGGTCGCACGGTTGTTGGCCGCCGTCGGGCGTGAATTGGACGCCGTCGAATTCTCCGATTGAGTAGTTGCCGTTACCGCGTACTACTACCCATTTCTGGCGATGGATATCGCTATCCAGAGGCAGCTGAAACATGTCGGGACATTCATAACTATCGGGAATCGATTTGCCCGTCTTCGTCCAGTCTCGTAGATTCTTCGAGGTCAAGAAATGATACGAACCGCCCCCGGAGAGCAGCATGATCCAACGCTTCTCGGGCTCATACCAGAAGACATCGGGATCGCGTTCGGGGTGGATCATGTAGGGATTTTTTTCATACTTGGTCCACGTCAGCCCATCATCCGTGCTGAAGGAAAGGCATTGGCTGCGATTGTCGAAGCCACTCCAAAAGGCAACCAGCGGCGGCTTCTTGGGATCGGTCGAAAGCCCCGACGCGTTCGTGCTATCGAAAACAATCGTGCCCGACTGCACACCGCTGCCGAAGCGATCGTCGTCCCAAAACGCCGGCTGAAGCTCGGTCCAATGAATTAAATCCTTGCTCACAAAGTGCAGCCAACAACGAGCCCAGCGTTGTGCAAAGAGGTGGTATTGACCCTTGTGGTATATAAGCCCGTTGATATCGTTTATCCAGCCCTCTTCACGCTGCTGGGGATTCGGCTTGTCCACCGTCCATTGACGGGCCGTAACGTGAAACTGCGGGCGGTATTTCTCGACATAGAGCGTCGCCGCCGCCATTTCACCTTTGTCCGGCCCTGCCGCCGCAGAGAACGCCAATCCGGTTGTTGCGGATGCAATTGCCAGGAAGTATGCGAGAAGTCGATTCATGCCCATTTCCAGTATTTCCTACGATTGTAATGTTACCGTAATGTTAATCTGTTATAATCCTTGAATGCAATTCGCGTTAGGAGCGAAGCATCGAGGCTCAACGAATCCGGCCTGTCTCGGCACGCGTTTTGCCCTGTGAACGAACCTTAGCGAGTACGAGGGATAAGAAAGATGTCCAGTTTACCAAGGATCCGGCTCAAATTGGAGCCGGGGAAGTTCCTGCAAATTGGGGGTGCGCACGACGCACTCAGTGCGGTGCTTCTCGAACAGGCGGGATTCCCGGCAATTTGGGTGAGCGGCTTTGGGGTCTCGGCCTCTCAGTTCGCCATGCCCGACGTGAACCTCGTCACCATGACCGAGAGCGTGGAAGCAACGCGGCGGATGGCCGAAAGCGTTACGGTTCCTGTAATTGTCGATGCCGACAACGGTTTCGGCGATGCGACCAACACCCGCCGCGCGGTTCGCGAGTATGGCCTCGCCGGCGCAGCGGGCGTATGTATCGAGGACAACTCGTTTCCCAAACGTTGCAGCCTTTATCCGGGCGCGCCTCGGGAGTTGATTTCTATCGAAGAGATGTGTCAAAAGCTCGAAGCAGCCAAGAAAGCGGCGGAGCCGTTTGGGATATTTCTCATCAGCCGCGTCGAGTCGTTGATCGCCGATCGCGGTATTCCCGACGCCCTGGAACGCGCCAATGCATATTCCGAGGCGGGTGCCGACGCGGTTTTGATCCACTCCAAGCGTTTCGCGCCGCTGCGGGAGATCGCCAAGTCGGGCAAACTTAAGAAGCCGCTGATCGTCGTGCCGACGCTCTTCGGCGAGACGCCGTTCGAGGAGATGGCGGAGTGCGGCATCGCCGCCGCGATTTACGCGAACCAGATGCTGCGGACCATGGTCCACGCCTGTCGGCAGATGGCCGGCCGGATGCTCACCGTGGGATCGCTGTCGGAACTCGACAATTCCCTGAGCACGGTGGGCGACGTCAACAAACTCGTGAAGGTTCCCACGCATTGGTCCGAAGGCAGCTTGCAACAGCCTTCCTCCAACGGGCAGTCTTCATACGGGAAGGCCCCGCACGGCAAAGACGGACACGGACCAACCCGCGAGGCGGCGACCCATGCTAGCTGAACGGATGGCGAGCCTGTCGGGGTCGCAGACCTCGGGCATGCGCAACAAGGCTAAGAATCTCCGCGAACGCGGCATCAACGTCATCAACTTTGCCGCCGGTGAACTCGATCTGCCGACCAGCCCGAGCATCAAGCGGGCCGTCCGCGAAGCCGTCGACGCCGACCGCACGCAATACACCGACACGCTGGGCATCCGCACGCTTCGGGAACGGCTCGCCGAGCGAGTTTCCCGTGCCGCCGGCGTCGCCTATTCTGCCGAAGAGGTCGGCATGACGGCGGGTGCCAAGCAGGCACTCTACAACGCCGCGATGGTGCTTTTCGATCCGGGCTGCGAAGTCATCATTCCGGCTCCCTATTGGGTCACGTTCCCGGTGCAGGTCGCGCTCGCCGGCGCAAAACCCGTCTTCCTGCCCACGGAACACCATCACTTCCAGATCAACTTGGACGAACTGGCGGAAAAAATCACCACCCGGACCAAAGGGATTATCCTCAACACGCCCCACAATCCGACGGGTGTCGTCTACGATCGGCCCACGCTCGAAGGGATCGCCGCACTGGCCATGAAACACGATTTCACCGTGATCTTCGACGAATGCTACGACCAGTTGGTTTACGCGCCCCACGAACATCACAACATCGTAAAACTCGTGCCGGAGATGAAGGCCCGGACGGTGCTGATCAATTCCTTTTCCAAGACCTACTGCATGACCGGTTGGCGGGCCGGATATCTCAGCGGGCCCAAGCATGTCATCAAGGCCGTCGGCAACCTGCAAGGGCACGTCACCTCCAATCCGAACAACCTCGCCCAGTATGCCGCACTGGCCGCCCTCGATCCGATCAACGACCGTTTTGTCGACGACGTTCGGCAAGTTCTGTCGACCCGGCGGGAGTGCGCCATGAAGTTGGTGCGGCAGATACCGCTGGTCTCCTGCGGCATTCCTCAAGGGGCCTTTTACCTCTTCCCCGATGTGAGTAAGCTTATGGGGAGAAGTTACAAGGGTAAACTCGTCGCCAATGTCGATGCGCTGGCAGAATTGCTGCTCGAAGAGGCCCACGTCGCCGTAGTCGCCGGCTCGGCCTTCGGCTCCGACCGGCACGTCCGTATCTCGTATGCGGTGGGAACGAAGGACGTCGAGGAAGGGCTGGTGCGAATCCGGCAACTTGTGGACGGATTGACGTAGAATTGTATGGGGTTGGTTTCGAGTTAAGCCCTACCCCCTGCCCCTCTCCCGTTTACCTCAAAGAAGAGTTACTATCGCAACTCGATTGTTTGAACGCGCCCCACAATGATTGCCTACTTGCGAACGCTATTGCTGGCTTGGCTCTTTTTGCCGATTGTGAACCGGCAGTGCGTTGGTGCCGAACCGCCAACCGGCCCGCTGGTTCCTTCTGGAAATTATCCGAGCCAATTCGTGGAGGCCCAGAATGGTGTTGTCGTCTCGGTCAACAAATTGGCGTCCGATATCGGTATCTCGGTTCTCAAGCAGGGGGGCAACGCGGTCGATGCGGCCGTGGCAACGGCCTTTGCGCTGGCGGTCACCTATCCGGCTGCCGGCAACATCGGCGGCGGCGGTTTTATGCTCGTACACCCGGCCCCCGGTGAGGGCGAACCGGTGGCATACGTCTATCGCGAGACCGCGCCGGCCGCCGCTTTTGCGACGATGTTCAGCACGGAAGATACGCAATACATGCACAAGTCGGTCGCCGTTCCGGGGACGGTTCGCGGTTTCGAGTTGGCACACCGGCGATTTGGTACGCGGCCGTGGTCGCAACTTCTGCTGCCCTCCGTGGCGCTGGCTCGCGATGGCTTCCCCATCGATCAAAATCTGGCCGATCTTTTGAACACCTATTTGGCTGCGGTTCCCAAACATGAAGAGTTTCAGCGCGTCTTCGGAAAGCCTAGCGGTGGTCCCTGGAAGGTGGGCGACCGCTTGCTTCAGCCCGATCTGTCGCGGACGCTGCAATTGCTTGCCGATAAGGGGCCGGACGCCTTTTATCGCGGTCCAATTGCCGACGCGATCGTCGCGGAAATGGCCCGCGGCAAGGGGCTGATCGCGGCCAACGATCTGGCCCGTTACAAGGCGATCGAATGCAAGCCTTGGACGGTGCGCTATCGGCAAAGGTATGACGTTTATGTCCCCCCGCCGCCGAGTGCCGGAATTTGCTTGTTGGAAGAGTTGCAGATGCTGGAGACGTTCGATCTGAAATCCTGGGGCCGCTGGTCGCCGACGACTGCGCACGTGATGGCGGAAACGATGCGCCGCGCCAATTTTGACCGCGCCCGCTATCTCGGCGATCCGGCCTTCGTCCGCGTCCCCGGCAAACTCGCGACGTCTGACTACGGTCGTCAACTCGCCGCTACCATCGATCTTCACAAGGCCACCGCCAGCAAAGACCTGGGGGGCGACGTGCGGCCGGCGCACGAGGGAAACGATACGACCCACTTTTCGATCATCGACCGTCGAGGCATGGCCGTTGCCAATACCTACACGCTGGAACGTCTCTGGGGCTCGCGGATCGTCGTCAAGAACATGGGTTTCCTGCTCAACAACAATATGTTCAGTTTCAACTTGTTTCCAGGCCGCACCGACACCAACGGGATGATTGGAACCGCACCCAACGTCATCGCTCCCGGCAAGCGGCCGGTAAGCTCGCAAACGCCCACGATCGTCGCCCAAAATGGGCGGGTCAAAATCGTCACCGGAAGCCCCGGCACGCGGGCCATTCCCAACACCATCGCCTGCCTCCTCGTGAGCCTGCTCGATTATCGCATGCCGATTCAAACGACCATCGAGGCTCCACGATGGTCTCACGAGTGGTTCCCCGATCGCATCAGCTTTGAAACGCCGGAGCGTTATCCCGAGTTGGTGAAGGCTTTGAACGCGATGGGGCATACCGTAGTTCGCTACGGGCCTCGACCCCAAGGCGATGCCCAAACCATTTGGGTCGAAGAACCCAACCACTATGTCGGCGTTGCCGATCGCCGCCGCAGCGATAAGGCCACCGCATCGGGATATTGACCACTATGAAACCTGGGATCGTCTTATTTCTCGGTGCCATCCGTCGGGGCGAATTTGAGAGTTTGCTGGGCCGGGGCATTCCGTGCGGGGCCTTGATCGACAACAACACCAAGCTCCACCTGCCGGACTTGGCCCGCTTTCAGGTCGTCGAGTATTTTGACTTCCAGCGACCGGAAGCGGAATTGCTCGCCAAGCTCCAAGAGATGCAAACGGAGTGGGGCCTCGTCTGCCTGATAAACGTCGTCGAGCACTACGTCGCCGCATGTTCCCGCTTGGCGGAAAAACTGGGCCTCGCCGGTGTATCGGTCGATGCGGCCCATCTCTGCCTCGACAAGCTGGCCATGCGGCAACGCTTCCTCGAACGGATCGGCCCCCAAGCGACGGGCCGATTTCAAGAAATACAATCGGACGACCAGTTGCGAGCCTTCGCCGCCCAAGCGGGCTTTCCCCTCGTCCTCAAGCCGACGAATCTCTCCGCCAGTTTGTTCATTTCGCTGAACCCAACGCTGGATGACTTGCTTGCGTCGTACCATCGTATGACGGTCGAAGTGCCGCGCTACTACCAACAGGCGGCGCAAGGAGACAAGAATCTGGTGATCCAGGCCGAGGAATTCATGGCCGGCAGCAACCATTCGATCGATTGTTGGGTCGATACGGCGGGCGGCTGTTCGACGACGCCGGTGGTCGATGTGTTGACCGGCGCGGACGTGGGGATCGATGACTTTCACCACTTCGCCCGGATTGCCCCTTCAGACCTCAGTCGAGAGGAGCAAGCCGAGGCGTCGCGTCTGGCCCTTGCTGGCGTTCGCGCATTGGACGCGACGACCGCGATCGGCCATGTGGAGTTTATCCAGACGCCGACCGGCCCTAAGTTGCTGGAAATTGGGGCGCGGCCCGGCGGAAACCGGATTCGCATCCTGGAGATGACCTTCGGCATCGACCAGATATATGCCTACTATCAGATTCTCTGCGGCAAAAGTCCAGTCGTCGAGCCGCTCAAGGAGCAGCCCACCGCGATTGTGACCCCCTTTCCCCGCCGCGAAGGAATCCTGCGATCCTTTCGCGACTTGGAACGGCTCCAAGACCTTCCTACGTACTCGTATCGTGAGGTGAGGAGCCGCATCGGCCAGAGGGTCGGCTTGGCCAAAAATGGCTTCAAGGCCCCGCTCTATATTGAATTGACGGCCGGCACGCGGGACCAGGTTCGGCGCGATGTCGACCGAATCGCCTCCTGGACCGACTTGATCGAAGTGCAGTAACATGAACCAGCGTCTTCAAGCATCGCGCGCCGCGTGGGTGGCCACTCTGGGAATCGGCCTGCTATTTCTCGCGCGGGGGGCCTTCCTGCCCTACTTCTTCCCCATCTTCGAGCACTTCACGCGACTCTCGTACGGCCAGATTTCGCTGCTCTTGAATCTGTACGTCTTCTCCCAGTCGGTCTGCGCACCGCTGGCGGGCTGGATTACCGATCGGACGTCCGTGCGGACCTCCGTTGTTGCGTCCGTCGCGCTCATTACCATCGGCTTGCTCGCGATGCTCACAACCGATTCCTTTACGCTGCTCGTCGCGGCGATGGCGGCCGTCGGATCCGGTTTTGTGCTGGGAAAAATCGGTTTCAACACGCTTTTGGTCGATAGTTCCAGCCAGGAGGAATTGCGGCGAAGCATTGCCGGCCGTGCGATGGTCCTGAACCTCGGTTCCTTTGCCGGCAATGCCGTGGCCCTACAAGTCATTGAGGGGTTTGGCTACAAACCGTTGGTGTTCCTCCTGCTCGCCGCCAACTTTTTATTGGGGATTGTCTTTCTAGCACCGAAGACGCCGATCTACGCCAGGCACGCGGAGATGCACCTCGGCGACATTGCAGCGGTGATTCGGAACAAAGCGTTTCTCGCCGATGGCCTGCGGCTCTTCTCGATCTACGTCCCGTACGGATGCTGGGGGACCATCATCCCGAAATATGTGATCGACCTGTATGGCTCCAAGGAACCGGTGCGCTACATTTATTTCGTCAGCCTATGCACGTTGCTCGGCGGGTCGTACCTCATCGGGAGTTGGCTCGCGCCCAAGCTCTACCGATGGGGCTTTCAATGGCGTTGGTGGACGATGGTTTCCGCCCTCTGCTATTGCAGCGGCCTCGCGCTGCTGAGTTTCGCGGGCAATCGCCTGCTGCTGGGGGTGGCGGTGGCGATATTTATTTGCGGCGAGATACTCATGACCCCCTGCTTCGCCGAAACGGCCAAGACCCATTCCCAAGCAGGTTCCGGCAAGTCGGGAATGTACCAGGGCGTTTTGCACCTCTTTGAAGGCGGCGGCCGCGTCGTGGGGTCCACGACCGCGCTAGCCGTCTATGGCTTTCTGCAGGGCTCCGACTTCGTGCGATTCTACTGGCCGATGATGGCCACCGCCTTTCTCGTATTTGCCGCGATCCTCCATGCGTGGTCGTATCGAGCGGCCAAGTCGCTCGCCGTCGGCCAAACGGCACCACCGTCCGTCGCCGACCCGGTCTGTGCCGATTCGGACTCTATCGAACCCTCACAAATCGACCAAGGACCGGAGAGGAAATAAGTCGCCGTAATACAATAATCTACCGAATCATTGTGTTGCGGGCGTCTCGCCTGAACCACAAACAAATCTAGACTTTAGCAACACTTTACCGGAGTGAAGTAAATTCGTAAGCGTGTACGGTCTTTTTAGACTGGGATTGTCGCCAAAAGCGATTTTCGATTATGTTTCAGCCACAAACAGCCAGTATTCATGGACCGCAAGGACCGCACGACCAAGCCGGGAAAGTCGAGGAGCTGGCTCCAAACATTACCGTGAGCGTACGGTTGCGGCTTGTTGAACCCGCCGACCCGCGGCACTCACTATATGCAGTCGCCGTAGCGGAAACTGGTCGTTTCTTGATTTGAAGCGTTTGGCGTTCGTTGCTGCGCACACATCGTTGTCCATCCGTATAACGCCCAGCCCGTGAACGGCTGCGACGGTTCTTTCCGCCCCTGGAACGTCGTCGCGTGTGGCAACGCCCATTGGGCGTGAACGGCTGCGACGGTTCTTTCCGCCCTGGAAGGGCGACAGTCAATAGCCAGGGGCGCAAGCCCAATGGCACTTACTTTGGTTTGTCGGGCGGCTCGTGTGGGGCGAGTTTCTTGCCCTGCTGCTGCATAAACTTCGT
>JANXOJ010000293.1 GCA_025353625.1 Planctomycetota bacterium
CGTCTCGAATTCCTCCAGCCCATTGAAATGCGCATGAACGAGATGGTGACCGGCATCCGCTCCGACGTGGCGGTCAAACTCTATGGCGATGATCTCGACATTTTGGCCGCCAAAGCCAAGGAGATTGAAGCGATACTGACCACAATTCGCGGAAGTGCCGACGTGAAAGCGGAACAAGTCACCGGCCAGCCTGTGTTGCAAATCAAATTAGATCAAGTCCAATTGGCTCGTTACGGCGTCCCCGCCAAGGTAGTTACCGACATCATCGAATCGATCGGCAGCAAACCGGTGGGGGAGGTCACCGAGGGTCAACTTCGATTTCCCCTGGTGGTGCGCTTGCCCGAATCGATGCGGCAAGGTTCGGCTGGCATCGGCTCGATCTTGGTTCCAACGGCGACCGGCGAGAGGCTGCCGCTATCGCGGCTTGCGGAGATTCGAGTGGTACATGGGCCTTCCACCATTACCCGAGAATGGGGGCAGCGGCGGATTACGGTCTCCGTGAATGTGCGCAATCGCGACGTTGGCAGCTTCGTCGCCGAGGCGCGGAAAGCAATGAAAGAGCAAGTAAAGATGCCGCCGGGTAGGTATTTCTATGAATTCGGCGGCCAATTCGAACATTTGCAGCGCGCACAAACGCGGCTGCTAATCGTCGTTCCCTTGGCGATCCTCGCGATTCTCACGTTGCTCTATTTAACGTATGGAAACTTCGTCGATACGTTGCGCGTGTTTATCGGCGCACCGTTTGGCTGGGTGGGCGGCATCTTTGCTTTGTGGCTGCGGGGGATGCCGTTTTCAATTTCCGCTGCCGTCGGATTCATTGCCCTGTCCGGCGTGGCCGTGCTGGATGCCATGATCCTGGTTTCTTACGTTCGACAACTGCGTCAACGCGGATACCCATTGGACGAAGCCGTGACGCAAGCGGCCACGACGCGACTGCGCCCCGTGCTTATGACAACGTTGGTGGCAAGTCTGGGATTTCTGCCGATGGCCTTCAGCACCGGCATGGGAAGCGAGGTGCAACGGCCTCTGGCCACCGTCGTTATCGGCGGCGTGATTTCAGCGATGGTGATGTCGCTGTTGGTTTTGCGGATTCTGTATCTGTTGTTCGAGCCCGCGGTGAAGTCGCAACCGCTGGAATCGAGTGCCGAGGAAGTGCGACAGCTCGTCGAAGCAGGTTCGATCTAACTTTAGGAGTAAACCACGTCCATGAAGAATTTAATGATCTGTAGTGCCGTCGTGCTTGGCGGCTTGGCAATGACCGGTTGCGATAAGGCCGTCGACAAGAACGCGGCGCCTGCCCACGCAGCACCCGCGGCTCAAATAGCCGCCAATGCGGAGAGCCACGAAGGCTGGTGGTGCGACGAACATGGCGTACCGGAGTCGGTTTGCGCTCAGTGCAGTACGACACTGGCGGCCGATTTTAAGGCCAAAGGAGACTGGTGCAAGGAACACGACCGCCCGGAATCGCAGTGCTTTGTCTGCCATCCCGATTTGGTCGCCAAGTTCGCGGCCCAATACGCGGCCAAGTACGGCAAAGAACCGCCGAAGCCGAATTAGTGCCGGAGTAGACTTCTCGCGCCGCGAGAGGAGTACGTGCGGCGGAAAACATCCTCTAAGGGCGATCCGACTAAGTACAGGGAGGTTCTTGTGAAGACGATTCTCAATCTGTTCGTCGCGCTGTTTGTCGCGCTGTCAATTGCGCATGGGATCGCTGTCGCACAGCCGCCAAATGCCGCAATCCGTCCTGCATCGTTCGATGCGCCGCCGATCGGCGGCGAGCGCACGTATGCGTTGTCGGACTTTGAGGGCATGGCACAGACGAACAATCCGGTTCTGGCGCGGGGCGCGGCGCGCGTGGCGGCCGCGCGGGGGCAATGGCTGCAAGTCGGCTTGCCGGCGAATCCAACGGCCGGATATAGCGGGTCGGAACTCGGGCAAGAAGGCACGGCTGGTCAACAGGGCGGTTTTGTTTCTCAGCAAATTTCAACCGGTGGAAAACTGACTTTGAATCGCGCCGTTGCCTGCCAAGAGATTCGCGCGGCCGATTTTCAACTGCAAGCGGCACGCTGCCGCGTTTCGACCGACGTGCGAATCGCCTTCTACCAGGCACTTGCCGCTCAGCGCAAAGTAGAAATAACGCAAGAACTCGTCGAGGTCGGTCAACGGGCATTTGTGACCGTGGACAAATTTCGGCAGGCCAAGGAGGCGAGCCGCGTCGATCTGCTTCAATCGCGCGTGGAGGCAAACTTGGCGCGCGTTCTGCTCACCAATGCACAAAACGATTCCATCGCCGCTTGGCGTCGCTTAGCGGCCGTGGTGGGTGTGCCGGAAATGTGCCGCGTGCCGTTGTCCGGCAACTTGGAGGCCCCAGCGACAGAAATTGTTTTCGAGGAAGCCATGCAGCGGTTGCTGTCGAGCAGTCCCGAACTAGCCGCCATTCAAACTAACATTTGCAGATCGCAACAAGCTGTCGCTCGCGCCCGTGCCGAGTGGATACCCAATCTCGACTTGCAAGCCGGCGTGCAACACGACAATGCAACGCACTACGATATTGCCAACGTGCAAATTAGCCTACCTATCCCGATCTTAAACCGAAACCAAGGCGGAATTGACCGGGCCGAAGCGGAACTAATGGCCGCGCAAGCCGATGCCCGACGTGCGGAACTCGATCTTCGTCAGCGGTTGGCGTCCTCCTACCAGCGGTACGCCAATGCCAGGCAACAAGTCGCCAACTATCGCGGGGACATTTTGCCCGATGTAAAAACGGCACTCGATCTCGTTTCCAATGGATACCGAAAAGGTGAAATTGGCTACTCGGTGATGCTCACGGCGCAACGCACCTACTTTCAAACAAATCTCGCTTATCTCGACTCGGTGGTGCAACTGCGAGAAAGCTCCGAACTGATCGACGGACTCTTGCTTTCGGAAAGTCTGAGGGCAGAGGAAGTTTCGCGATAGACGGTCGGCGGCCCTTGCGGCCATTTTGCATAACGTGGCATAATGGATGCATGCACACAATTTGGCATTGCCTCGTTTTTCGCGCAGCAATCATCGCACCACTGTCCACGGTGCAACTTGCGGCGGCAACCCCACCGACGGTAACGCGCACCCCAAGCACATCATCCGCTTTGGCGATGGCCGACACGGGAAGCGTATCGGGCACAGTTTTTCTCGACCGCAACGGCAACGGCCTGCGCGAACCGGGCGAATCTGGATTTGCCGGGGTCGGCGTGATGCTCGTCGGAAAGAAGGCGGATGGCCATGCGCTTTACTCGACCACAAGCACCGACAAGAATGGCAACTATACTTTCGCCGGATCAAGTGTTGGCAATGCCGCCACATATACTGTAACAACCGGCGGTACGCCGCTAGCGGCCTTCGCGCCGACGACGTACCACCCGCTTCGCACGATTTATGTTGCTCGCGACGGCAACGACATGAACCCCGGCACGATGGAGCGGCCCTTCCGAACCATTCACCGTGCGCTGGGCCTCCTCGAAGCGGGCGTTTTGCTTTACCTTCGCGCGGGCGAGTATCGCGAGCGGCTGAGTACGCTTCGTTGGCCGTTGCCCGGCGGCATAAGCTGGGAAAAGCCGCTGGTCATCGCCGGCTATCCGGGCGAAACGACCGTCATCAAGCCGCCGGACGGCGGGTCCGAAATGCTGGTCAACCTGAGTTTTCGTTATCAACGTCACATGATCTTCGACAATCTAGTTTTTGACGGCGAAGACACCGCAGATGCCGTTAAGACCCAGTCCCGCGACGGCGTTCAGTCTCCGCCCAGCTTTATCCGTGTGATTAACTGTGAAGTCAAAAATTGCCGCTGCAATGGCATTATTACCGGCGGCGATTACAATCAGATCATCAATTGCCGCATCCACGACAACGGGCATACCGACAAGGATCACGGCATCTACATGGGCACCGGCCACAATTTGGTCCAAGGCTGCGACGTCTACTTCAATTCCGGCTGGGGTCTGCACCTTTACAATGGTTCCGAACCTACAACCAATGCCAATGTCGTTCGCGGCAACCGAATTCACGACAACAGCCGTGCTGGGCCGGGTGCGCCGGGTATCGGTCTCTATACCGGCACGGGCAATCTCGTCTACGAAAACCTCATTTGGGGGAATCACGACGGCATCGACGTGACCATGCACGGCGACCACCAAATGATTTTCAACAATACGATCCACGGCAATCGCGGTGCGGGGATCAATATCGAATCCGACGCAACCACGGGCGATAATGTGGTTAAGAACAACATCCTCTTTGCCAACGGTCGGCCCATTCTCAACCAGTCTAAAAGTTCCGTCTTCACCAACAACCTACTCGACGTTGACCCCAAGTTCCGCAATGCGGCCGCGCTCGACTTTCACCTCTTGCCGGACTCGCCTGCCATCGGTGCCGGAGTGGCCGTCGCGGAATTAACGACCGATTTTGACGGCAATCCGCGGCCGCCAGGAACGCATTTCGACGTAGGCGCATACCAGTTTACCGAAACGGGCTATCGGCCGACAACCGTGCAGAAAGCGTCCACCTATACCAGCGGAACGAAGGTTTTGGTTGATATCGGGTTTATCGAAAAGCGGCCGCGATAACAAACTCGCCCTTGCTGCGATCGTAAGAGGGCGAAGAAAGTTCCTCCTGCGGGGAGGAGCCACGAACCATTCTGCTCGACCCAACGAGCAAACTCAAAGTCTTCCGGCAGAACGGGCCTACTTCAAAAACGGTCGCACGACATCCGCAAGAATCTTGTAGCCTTCGGCATTGAAGTGCAGACGGTCCTCAACGAACAGTTCCTTACGCGGTCGGCCATCGCTGCCGAGCGTCGCGTCAAACGCGTCGATATAAACGAGATCGCCGACGGAGCCACCTTCGATAAAACCCTTGATTAGCTCGTTCGCCTTCTTCTCGCGATCGACGTTCTTCCACCGCGACGGAGTTGCATTCATCGACAAGTAGGCGATTCGAGCCTTTGGCAGCTTTCCACGGACTTTAGCAACAAATGCCTTGAAGTCCCCAAAGACTTGTTCCGGCGACTTACCGGCGTTGATGTCGTTGGTGCCGGCCCGTAAGACCACGAGTCGCGGCTTATAAGGCACCACGACCCGATCGGCGAAATAGGTGCAGTCGGCGATTTGGCAGCCGCCAAAGCCTCGATTGATGACGTGCCGATCGGGAAAATCGTTGGCTAAGCTCGTCCACTTGCGGACGGTCGAAGAACCGGTGAAAAGCACGCCGCCCGTCGGCGGAGCTTTGGCGGCATCCGACTTTTCAAACGCCCGAATCTCGGGTTCATAAACGTCGCTCGGCGACTTACCGATCGCTTCCAGGCAACAGCACAACGGTGCGCAGCATAAAACTACGGCAACAATTCCCATCGATTTCTTCCGCACGGCAATGCCACTCCGTAAAAAAACTATTTCGCCGCAATCGGCTTGACTTTGATATTTGCAAAGCAGACGTTACCGTGGTCGCCCTGCAAAGCAATATACCCCGATGCGTTCTTCGCAAAGTGGGGCATGCTGCCAAACTTGCTCGCCTTGACCCGCTTATTGAAGTCGTCGCTGCCGATTTCAAACTCGCAATACTTGACGCCGTTCATCCAATGCTCAACGTGCGGGCCATCGCACACCAACTTCACATGGTTCCAATGGCCGATGGGGTTCGTGGCGTCGCGCGGCTTGCCGGTTTTGGCATCGGCGGCCGGTTCATAGAGACCGTAGGCCCAGCCGGACTTCTGCGAATCGCCGTGCGGATCGGTATTGTCGAGAAGTTGAAATTCAATGCCGGTCGCCCAGGGAGCCCCTTGTTCCTCGGTCACGCGATACATAATGCCGCTGTTGGCGTGGGCCGGCACTTTGTAGTCGAGTTCCAAGATGAAGTTGTCGTACTTGGCGTCCGATACGATATCGCCCGCCGTGCCATCCATGCGGCAAAGAGCCCCTTGCTTGACTTGCCAGCCCTGGGAAACGCCCTTCTTCTTATAGTTTCGCCAACCTTTAGTGCTCTGCCCATCGAAAAGCAAATGCCAACCGGCCGCTTTTTCCTCGTCGTTCAACGCGTTCACATGCGGAAGCAGGGAGGCCGGCTGGTCGTCATCGGCAACCACCACCGCCGGGCGGGCGGCAATCAAAACCAACATCATCGGAACAAACCATCGGGCAGCGGTCATAATAAATCCCCTCGAATCAATCCTAGGCAAGACAAATCGCCGGGGCCGACTGCCGGCCCTTTTGCCGTCAATCCACCCCTGCGGATAATTGGAATGCCCTCAAGTCTAATTTCCTTGGTCGCGGAATGCAAGGAGTGAAGATCATTCGAGGTAGACCTCCCCCTTTCGTCTCAACCCGTTGTATTCTACGATCCAGAGGATGGATTTGAACGCCCCACAACACGATGCCGTCCATACGCTTTCCGGGCCGTTGCTGGTCCTAGCGGGGGCCGGGACGGGTAAAACGCGGGTTGTTACCTATCGAATTGCCGAATTGATCCGGCATCGGATTCGCCCTGAGCGGATTCTGGCCGTTACATTTACAAACAAAGCAGCCAGCGAGATGAAGGAGCGAGCGGGAGTCCTGCTGGGGAATAAAATGCCCCATTCGCCAGAAATCTCCACGTTCCATTCGCTCTGCGTGCGCGTACTGCGTCGCCATATCACCCAATTGGGCTATCCGGCCAAATACTCGATCTATGATCGGGGCGACCAGGAAAGCATTGCTCGCAACGTTTTGCGCGAAATCAAGGTGGCCGAAGCCGTCCTCAAGCCGAGCGATTTGCTCTATTTTATCGGCCGCTGGAAAAATGCCTCAATCCGCGCGGATCAGGCTGTGGCGGTTGCCGAATCCGATAAGGAACACCTGGCTGCATCGGCCTACCGCCGCTACCAAAATGCGCTGAAAGCGGCCGGGGCGGTCGATTTCGACGATCTCCTGCTTTGCACCGAGGAACTATTCACCAAGTTCCCCAAGGTACGCGCCACCGAAGCGGGGCGCTTCGATCATCTGCTGGTCGATGAATACCAAGACACCAACGGCAGCCAGTATCGCATCGTCAAGGCCCTCGCCGGGGAACATCGGAATCTGTGCGTGGTGGGCGACGACGACCAGTCGATCTACGGCTGGCGCGGCGCGGAGGTCGCGCACATCCTAAACTTCAAAAAGGACTGGCCAGACGCCAAGATCGTTTGCTTGGAAGACAACTACCGCTCGACCAAGGATATCATCGCCTGGGCGAATCGGCTGATTGCCTTCAATCGTAAGCGACACGCCAAGGTGTTGCGAGCCACGACCAGCGGTGAGACGCCGCGCATCCTGCAACTTGAAGATGAGGCCGTGGAAGCCCGCACCGTGGTCGGCGAAATCTCGGTTCGCGTGAGCCAGAAGATCGGGCAGTTCAAGGATTTTGCGATTCTCTGCCGCACCAACGAGCAGCCGCGTGCCTTCGAGATGGAACTTCGTCGCGGCAAGATTCCCTACGTGCTCGTGGGCGGCATGTCGTTTTACGATCGCAAAGAAGTCCGCGATATCATGGCCTATCTGAAGGTGCTGGCCAACCCGAGCGACGAAGTCTCCATCTTACGAATCATCAATACCCCGCCGCGCGGGATTGGCCAATCGACCGTCAAGGGGCTAATCGAGCAGGCGACCGGTCGCGGCGAGCCACTGTGGGAGGCGTTGAGCCAGAGTGCCTTGGAGCCGGTTAAGAAGTTCCGCGAACTGATCGAACGCTTTCGCCGACGGGCGACCCTCGATCCGTTGGTCGAAGTCGTCCGCGATTTGATTCACGCCATCGGCTATCGCGACGAGCTCGTGCGACTTTATCCCGATGCCGACGATCAACAGACCCGTTGGGCAGCCGTCGAGGAAGTGGTCAACGCCATCGGCACCTATTGTCAACGGGCGAAGGAGCCGACCGTTTCGGGCTTTCTCCAAGATATTGCCTTGACGACAAGCGAGCAGGATCGCGACAAGGAATCGAAGTTGGATCGCGATGCCGTCGTCCTCATGACGCTGCATTCGGCCAAGGGGCTGGAGTTTTCCGAGGTCTACATGGTCGGCATGGAGGAGGGGACGCTGCCGCACGCGCGGAGTGTCGCGGCCGATGACGCGGCCATCGACGAAGAGCGGCGACTATGCTACGTGGGAGTAACGCGGGCTCGCACTCGGCTGACGTTGACCGTGGCACTGAGCCGGCAAAAGTGGGGCAAGCCGCGCCCGACGATCCCCAGCCGGTTTCTCTACGAAATCACCGGGCAGACGCAGAACCCGAACTATCTGGCCGCAAAACAACAGAAGCGTTCGTCGGGCCGCAAGCCGGCAAAGCCCGCGACCCCGCCCCGCAAACGCCCCGGCGGCCCACCGTGATGAGCCCGCTCGTTCCCACGCACAGCGTCCCGGTTCCGGCCATGCGCATGGAGTCGGATCACTCGGGAAAGTGACTATCCGTTATGTTTTTCCTTGGTGCCGGCTCCAGCTTGCCGATCCACTCGCGGCGTATCGCCAATTCATGCCACGCCAGCAGCACGGCCGCGAATGCCAGCGGCACGAAAAAGTAGATCACTCGGAACACCACAAGCCCGGCAATGACTTTCGGCATATTGGCGTCCGGCACGAGTCGCAACACGGTCAACAGCGTTATCATGATCGCCTCCAAAACACCCCAGCCGCCGGGGACGTGCGACAGCACGACGATGACGTAGGCCACGAGGTAGACGGCAAGCACGGTGAGGTAGCCCCCTTGAACCGGCGGAAAGAGCGTGTAGATTACGCCGCCAGCGACGAGCATATCGGCCGAGGCGATCGCGATTTGATAAACGGTCAGCTTGAAGGGCGGCACCGGCAGCTTCCAGCGAAAAATCGTGATGCTGCCTCGATGCAATGCACTTGCCCCAACGTACAGCGCGGCCATCGTTAGCAAGACAACTCCAAAAGGTCGCGAGTCGGCAAACAAGTAGCCGAACCAGCCGATGGCATCCGGCGGTATGTGGTTGTTGAGCATCGACGTGCTGATTTCCTGCAATTGCTCCGCCGGAATGCGGAGTGGGGAAAAGACGAACAGCAACCCAGCCAGCGTGAAGACGCCAAACCAGAAGGTCAGCGCGAGGATCACCAGCATCTGAACTATTTTGCTGATCGACATGCCCCACGAGGAATAGAGCCGGTATCGTAGCGGGATCCCGGCCATCGTTGCGCCAAAATTGTAGCTGAAGGCGTAGCTGACGAAGGAAGCAAAGCCAACTCGTTTAAGCGATATCGGTATTTCTGAAAAACGAAATGCCAAGTAGTCGTAGACGACCAGAATGCCATAGTTGACCGCCGTGATCAGAAGCGCGGCTACAAACTGTGCCTTGGAGATGTTTCTCAAATCGTCCAAAACGTCCTGCAAACGATAGTGCCGCAACTGCCCGTGGAGCAGCCACGCCCCGCAGCAAAAAATGGCCAGCACCAGCAAGGAGCCCAAATAGTGGACCGCGCGGTTTTTCATCTCGTATTATTTGCCCAATTCATCGGCCAGAGGGCCGGCATCGTAAAGCGTTCGCAGCGTCTCGCCGATCGCCGCGCTATGGACCGACAACGCCCGGCCCTGCTTGTCCGTAAATACAAAGTCCCATACCAGCGACTCGATATTGCCGTCAAATATGATGCCGACGAACTCACCATTACGGTTCACAACCGGGCTGCCCGAGTTGCCGCCGATAATGTCGTTGGTCGAAACGAAGTTCAGCGGCGTACCCAGTTTGAGCTTGCCCTTGCCTTCGAGCCAACGCTTCGGCAAGTTGAACGGCTCGCGGTTTTGGTGCTCGAACGAGTGCTGATAGGCCCCTTCCAAGGTCGTCCACGGTGGCATTTTCTGGCCCAATGACCGATAGCCTTGCACGACGCCATACGCCAAGCGAAGCGTAAAAGTCGCGTCGGGGTAGACGTCGGTGCCGGAGACCGCGAAGCGGGCCTTGGCGATCTTGGCGTATCCCTGCCGCATCGGCTCATCGACCTGCTGTTCCTGCGTGCGGCGGACCTTTCGGGCCGGCTCGTCCACGATGCGGGCCAATTCGATCATCGGATCGTGGCAAGTCGCAAGCACCGATTGGCCGCCTTCGGCCAATTTGCGGCGAAAGGCCACATCCTTGAGCCGCGTCCCTTGGACCAACTCGGCGGCGCGGTCCTGCGGCGATTTGCCGTCGAGAACCTTGCCGACCAACTCGTCGTCGGCTCCCAGGTCGGTAATCAACATGCTCAGACCATCCGCCAGTTTGAGCGTTTCAAAGTCGTTGTATATCGGGGCCTCGGTAAAGAGCATCTGTTCCAACGATTCGCGGTTCGATTTGCGATACTCCCGCAGTCGTTCGGCATTGGGCTTGGCGTCTTCCACGGGCATCCGCAGCAACGTCCGTGCAATTTGGAACGTGTGCGAGCGAAACGCCCGGCCTTCTTCCAGCAGGACAAAACGCTTGCGAATCGTCCGCAACGTCTTGAGGGCGGCGGCGACTTCATCCCAAGCGGTCCCACAGCTTTGTTTAAGCTTGGCATCGGCATAAACCGCCTCGCGGAGGGCTTTTTCGGCAGTCGTTTTGGCTTCCATGACCGCCGGGTCTTGCAAGCCCGCCAGACGGCCAACTTGGGCCTTCCGCGAGTTCTGGATCGTGAATAGCTCCTCTTGGGCGCGCCGGCCGTTCTCGCCGCTCCGCTCGCTATAGGTTCGCAGTAGAACTTCGCTTCGCATCAGCCAACTCAACGCCGACGGAATGGCCAAGTCGCGCAAGTAGTCGAGGTGGGCTACCGTATCCATGCGATCCGTCTTGCCCGGATGTCCGGAAACGAATACCAACTCGCCATCGGCGGCACCCGCTGCCGACCACTTGAGAAAGTGCTCGATCTTGGCCGGTTTGCCGGCTTCATAAACGCGGAAGAAGCAGATGTCGAGGTCGTAGCGGGGATACTCGAAGTTGTCGGGGTCGCCGCCGAAAAAAGCGATATCCTGCTCCGGGGCAAATACGAGCCGCACGTCGGTATATTTTTTATAGCGATAGAGGTGGTACTGGCCGCCGTTGTAGAGCGTAATTACGTCGCTGCGAAAGCCGGTCTTTTCCGTCGATTCCTGTTCCAGCGTGTTCATGACCGCACGCCGG
>JANXOJ010000304.1 GCA_025353625.1 Planctomycetota bacterium
GGGCTCTCGGGCAACAGCATCACCGTCAACTCCGGCGGTATTCTCGTGACGAGCGCGGCGACCAGCATTGGGTTCAGCCCGATCACTTCCGGCAGCACCTCCATGTATCTGCACGTCGTAGGCAATAGCGTACTCAATCTCAACAGCCCGATTATCAATTCGACGAACGGCGTTGTGAAAGCTGGGGCGGGCAACCTCGCGGTGAACTCGCCGCTCTACTACAGCGGAGCTTCAGGCTTCCAAGTTAATGGTGGATCGGTCCAGCTCAACGGCGGCAACAATACGCTGCCCGTGGTGCCTTCGACGACGACCCCAACGGTCTACGCTCTGGGTGTGCATAGCGGCACGGTCGATCTCAACGGCAACAGTCAAGCGATCGGCACGTTGAGCAGCGTCAATTCGCTGCCGGGCAAGGGCGGGACGGTGACGAATAGCTCCGGTGCGCCGGTGAATTTGTTCGTCAACACGACTTTGGCCAGCGGGGCCTTCGGGGGCACAATCAGCGATAACGGTTCCTTGTCGCTCTACAAAGTGGGCAACAACAATTTGACGCTGACCAATCCCAGCACCTATACCGGCAGCACGACGGTGATGGCCGGCACGCTGATCCTCAAGGACAACGGCACGATTGCCAACACGAGTTCGGTGAACGGCAACTACTCGTTCCTGACTTGGGACGACACAGGTTTGGCCGCCAATAGCAATCGCTTTGGCAACGCCCCCTTGAACATGAACGGCGAGCAGATCACGATTGCAGGCCGCATGGGCAACGACACGGCGAACATCAACGCCTTCAACGTCGTGCAAGGCAATCAGGTTGTGAACGTGAACCTCTACAGTGCCAACAACAACACCGGCGCGGTGAACGTGAACGTCGGCTCGATCGCGCAATCGAACAACGCGACGATCAACTTTGCGACGAATTCCGGCACGTTCGGTGCCGCCGGCGACGCCGCACACCTCTTCTTCACCTCCGCGCCAACGCTCAGCGGAGCCGGCAATCTCCTTGGCGGTTGGGCCACGGTAAGTGGTGCGGATTATGCCAGCTACTCCGCCACGCAAGGCGTTGGAGCTCTGGGATCGGCGGGCTTCCCCGGCTACTCGGGTGCCGCGTTGACGGCCGCCGGTTCGGCGGATAACGTCAGCGTAACGGCAACCGTTTCGCCGGTCACGACGCGGACGGTTAACACGCTAGCCATCCGTTCTCCCGCTGCTGCCACAACGGTCACGTTGAGCTCGCTAGCAGATACGCTAAGTGTCGGCAACGGCCTGTTGGTCAACAACTCGGCCAATCAGACCGTAACGATCAACGGCGGCAATTTGACCTCGGGCTTCCCCAATCAGACGAGTCCGCTTTACCTCTTTGCCAACTCGAACACGGTCACGGTTCAAAGCGAGATCGTGAATAATGGTGCGGCACCGGTGACGTTCGTGAAGTCAGGTGCCGGCACGGTCACGCTCAATCCGACCTACGTCTCGACCGCCGGAACGGTTACAAGCGGTTTGTCGGTCGTGGCGATGAATGGGGTCAGCGGGCTGTTTATCGGAGAAACCGTGAGCGGAACCGGTATTGCGAGCGGTGCTACGATTACGGCGATTTCCAGCGGCACGATCTCCTTGTCGCTAGCAAATACGGCCGCATCGGGAGCGGCCAACAGCAGCCTTACGTTCGCGCCGCCGATACAGGCCTGGACCGAGGCCAATAGCACGACGCTGACTTCCGGGCAGACTGCGTTCACGCCGATTGTCGGTATGGCCGTTGGCGGCAACGGTATTCAGCCTGGCACAGTTGTGTCGGCGGTTTCCGGAAGCTCCGGGGCATGGAGCGTTACACTCAACAATTCGACGATCTTCGCCGGAGCCAACAATTTGACGTTCGGTGCGCAGTCGAACGCCTATACTGGCGGAACGGTGGTCAACGGTGGTGTTTTGAACCTGAACGGCGGCGTGGGAGCCGTAACGATTCCAGGAAACCTGACGATTCAGGGCAACGGCACGGTGACGATGAATACCAACTACGGTCAGATCGCGCCGACCAGCAACGTTACGATCAATGGCAGCGGCGTATTGAATTTCACGGGAACGACCAATACGTTGGCGTCGGTGACCTTCAACGATAACGGCGGGGCAAACGTGCCGGCGATCAACAACGCATCGAGCCTGACCGTAACTAGTGCCGCTGCTATCACATCGAACAACGATAACTTTGGAGCGACCCCGGCGATCAACGGATCGAGTCTTTCCTTGTCGAGTGTGTCGCCGACGATCAACGCTACCGGCCTTTCGCCGGTTGATTTGACGATCAACGTGCCAATTGTCAGCACGGGCGGTCAACTCAGCAAGACCGGCACCGGTTCGGTCGCGATGAATGCCGCGAATACGTATGCTTCGCAAA
This sequence comes from Planctomycetota bacterium, assembly GCA_025353625.1. GTDB lineage: Bacteria > Planctomycetota > Planctomycetia > Pirellulales > Thermoguttaceae > JANXQG01. The sequence goes on from JANXOJ010000304.1 coordinate 2,396, forward strand.
CGAACTTGAATGCGGGGACGATTATCCTAGGTGTCAGTTCCATCTCGGCAGCTGCCTTCACGAGCGGACCCGTGGGCCTCGGCCGACTGGTCACCGCGAATAACACAACGCTCGTGTCGGGCGGCAGTGCCCAGAGTATTATTAATCCCGTCACCGTGAACGGCACGTTGACATTCGGTGGAGTCTCCGGCCAGAACAATAACGTCACACTCAATGGGCCGATCACTCTCGGAACCGGCACGCCGACGTTTAACGTGGCAAACGCCCCGATCGCAACCTATGTTTCGGGCAATATCGCGGGCGTCGGCAAGGACTTGACCAAGACGGGCAACGGTACTTTGGATCTGTCGGGTTCCAATGGCTACACGGGTGCCACGAACATTTTTGGCGGTACGGTGCGCGTTGTTGGCGGTTTGTATGAAGGAATGGTAGCCAACGGCACGAACGCCTTTAGCACGACGGGCGCGATTCCCCATACGACGCAGCAGAGTTCGGTGCGGTATGCCAATAGCACCAGCTTGCTGCCTTGGCCAAACAACTCGACGTGGGGTTACGCAGGCTATATCAGAAACTCCGGTGCGGACGCGAACTACACGTTTGCCAAGAGTTTCGACGATGGCATGGATATAAAGATCGATGGAAACACGGTGTTTAGCCAGAATACCTACAATGTGATTGCCACGGCGAACTATCTTGTATCCTCCGGTACGCACACCATTGAAATTCGACTCGGCCAGGGCGGCGGTGGCGTCGGTCCGGTCGTGCAGAGTTGGTGGACGAACGGGGCATACGGCATCATGTACGATCCGCTGGGGCGCAACCTATTGACGATGAGTGCGTATCAGCCGTTGTTTGACTCCGGGGATGGGAGCTTCCTGTTCAACCCGGTGACGAACACGGCAATTCCGCCCGCATCGCCGATTGTAATGGCATCGAACACGAATTTTGATATCGCCGGCAACTCGTTGACGGTTGGCTCGCTCGGCGATGCCTCCCCCGGTTCGACGACCGGCCATCAGGTTCTTTTAGGTGCCGGAACGTTGACGGTCGGCAACGATGGCTCCACGACGACTTTCTCGGGTGTTATCAGCGGCAGCGGCGGCTTGAATAAGATCGGTGCCGGAAGCCAAGCTTTGGCGGGGGCAAGTACTTACCTCGGCCCAACGACGGTGAGCGGCGGAACGTTGGTGGCCTCGAACACGGCTGGCTCGGCGACGGGCTTGGGCGACGTGACCGTGAACAACACGGCGACTTTGTCCAGCGGGTCGATTGGCTCGATCAGCGGCAACGTTCTGGCCGGAACGGGCTCGAACTTCTTCAATCCCGGCGGCATTGGTTCGATTGGCAACCTGTCGATTGGGGGCGCGCTGAGCCTAAGCAACAGTTCGCTCTTTAATGTCGATATCGGTGTCGCAACGGGCGACCACGTTGGAATCGGCGGAGCCTTCAATATTGCCGGTACGTCGGTAATCAACTTCGCCTCCATCGGCATTCCGGCAGCCAGCAGTTACACGTTTGTAAACTTTGGCAGCACGACTGCCACGTTGAGCAACTTCACGTTCCTCAACACGCCCGCCGGGTACACCGTCTTCCTCGATCCGACGGACCTGCGTTTGGCGACACCGGGCAATCCGCACTGGGCTTTACCGGTCAGCGGCACCTATAGCGTCGCGGCAAACTGGACGCCGATGACGGTGCCCAACGGCGTTGGTGCGGGTGCGGTATTTAGCCCGGCGAACACGGCTTCGATGACCGTTACCCTGGATATCCCGGTAACGCTGGGGGCGATCCAGTTCACCAATTCGGCCAGTTCGACGGCCGGATACATCCTCAGTGGCAGTGGAACCAATTTCCTGACGCTCAATAACTCGGGCAGCGGCGCGAAGATTACCGTCGATAGCGGTAGCCATTCGATTCTGGCCCCGATCGTGCTTGCCGATAACCTGACGGTGACTTCGACCAATAGCGGTTGGACGCTCTTGATCGCGGGAACTGCCGGCGGTATCAGCGAATCGACGGCAGGCCGCACGCTGACGTTGAGCGGCAGCGGAAATCTGATCCTCAGCGGTAGCGATAGCTACACCGGTTTGACGACGATCTCCAGCGGCGGTACCATGACGTTGGCCACCAACAATGCTATTGCCGACGGTAATGGCGTGAATGTGGACGTTGGCGGCACGCTGATCTTCGACGGGTCGGTCGCGGCAGCTCCGATAGCAATGGGTGGCGACTTGCCAGTTGGCGGGCCGGCAGTCGGCGGTGGCGGAGCGTCTGGCGGCGGCGCGGCGGCAGTACCGGAGCCTGGAACGCTGGCGTTGCTAGGTGCCGGGGCCGTGCTGATGCTGTTCTATCGCAAGCGTCAGCGAAATCGTATCTCCAACGATTCGTCAACGGCGGGAGTCGAGGGCTAGGAGGAGACCGCGTCCCGTCGCTAAAGAGAGTCAGACCACTGCGGAGGGGCGCAAAGGCATCCGTGAAGGCAAAGGGGCGGGCTGGGGCATGCGG
>JANXOJ010000322.1 GCA_025353625.1 Planctomycetota bacterium
ACCGCCGGCGATGCGGCCGCAACCTACACCTATACCTACAGCAACCCTTTGGGCCCGGCGACGCAGATCGCGGCAGATATCGCCGGGCTGACGCCGATCGTCGCGCTTACCCAAACCTTCGACGACAACGGTAAACGCTCGACTCTCTCCGCCGACATCGGCGAAACGCACGACTTCATCAATGCCTACAGCTACGATTCGCTCGGCCAAATGACCCGCATATCGCAAAGCGGCAGCGATGCAAGTGGCAGTGATGCAAGCGGAAATGCAGTCGCCGAAAAACGGGTCGATTTCGGCTACGATCTCAACGGGCAGTACAGCACCATCGCCCGCTACGCGGACCTTGCCGGTGCCCAGCATGTGGCAACGGGAACGTACCATTTCGATCGCGCCGGTCGGCTGACGAGTCTGGCCTACACGCAAGCCAATTCGACCGCGTTGCCATCTTATACGTGGTCGTTCGACGCTGCCGGCAACGCGACGCAGACGACCTCCGCCGATGGGACCGTGACCTACACCAACGACAACGCGGGCCAGCTTTCCGCCAGTTCCAGCAGCAATACCAGCTTGAGCGGAAGTCATAGCTACGACGCCAACGGCAATCGCACCGACGGCGGCAACCGGGTCGCAGCCAACAACCGGCTGACTACCGATGGCACGTTCAACTTCACCTACGACAACGAAGGCAATCGCCTGAGCCGCACGCGGATTGCCACCAACGCCGCCACCGACTTCCAAACGCAGTATGCCTGGGACAACCGCAATCGGCTCACCTCGGTGACGTTCAAGAACAACTCCGGCACCGCGACGAAGACGGTAACGTATCTGTACGATGCGTTCGATCGTTGGATTGGCGAGACGGTTGCAATTCCCGGCCAAGCCGTGAAGCAAACCCGCTTCATTTATGACGGCAACCAGATCGTCATGCAGTTCGATTCTTCGTCCACCGAAAGCGGGACTCTCCCCTTGACCGCCGACAACCTTTCCCATCGCTATCTTTGGGGCCAAGCGGTGGACCAACTTTTGGCCGACGAGCAAGTGACGGTTCCGGGCCAGGCTGGCAACCTGCTTTGGCCGCTCGTCGATAATCAGAACACGGTTCGCGACTTGGCCGTTTACGATTTAGAATCGGACGTAACGACCATCGCCAATCACCGCGTCTTCGATGCCTTTGGCGTGCTGAAGAGCCAGACCAATGCGGCGGTCGATTGCCTTTTCGGCTACACGGGCCGCCCGACGGACTCTGCCACCGGCTTGCAAAACAATGCCGCTCGATGGTACGATGCACTGGCTGGCCGCTGGCTGAGCGAAGACCCTTCCGGTTTCGCGGGCGGCGACACGAACTTGAACCGCTACGCAGGCAACGCCCCGATGATCGCCACCGACCCCAGCGGGCTGCAAGGTCTAGGTATTGTAACGCGGCCGATCAGTCCGCCGCCCGCCGCGCCGCATGGAGCGGGCATCCTCGCAAACCAGGGCACCGCGAGCGGCACCACAGCCACGAGCAGCCCGCTTGACGGCGGAGGTGCCAACGGCGACACGCGCGGAAGCTGCGGCTGCGGTTGTGGTGTCGGCCTCCTCGTCGGCTTCGACGACGAAGACATCGACGGCCAAGGATTAGCGGAACACGACCCATTGATCTACTGCGTAAGCACCGATGGCGGGGATGGCGATGGCGGCGGAGGTAGCACATCCCAATCAGCACCTAGTACTAATACTATCGATAAAACTTTTGACCTTTCAAACTTCACGACCGGAGATATGAATGTCAGTGTGTGTGGAACAGTTGGTGCTGCACCGTCGTTTTATACACCTCAATGGAATGATCCTGCGATTGTTCACGACCCGTTCAAGTTCTATGCCGGTCACATCAACTGGACGTTTGGTGTCACTGTCGTAGTGACTTACGGAAAAGCCGACCCGGCAAACGTGGGCGACTACAGCACGTTTATTCAGAGCCTGGGAACTGACAATTACCAGGGTGGGCCATTGACACTACCTGGTCTCGCTTGGCAATTGTATAAGGATCCGGTAGGGTGCTTGAAATACAACCTGGATGCGAAACATATTCCAAAGGGTACTGACAATAGGGGACTTGGCACCGCGACTGATCAGTCGAAGGGTCCAGGCGAGCTTCCTTAACAGAACGAATACCCTCAGATAAGGTGAAGAACAACTCGCCGCAGACTCAATCATTCTGGACATTTTTCACACACACTGCGCAACTAGCAAAATCAAAATGGAGTTTAGCAATGAACTTTTGTCGCCTAGAATCGCTGCTGTCAACCATCTTGGCAATCTTAACGTCATGGCAATGTGCGGCTGCTTCTGAAAATGCAACATCAGAACTGGCACGGGCTGGCGATCTCTGTCGCGATCAAAAGTACGAAGCGGCAATTTCTTGCCTGTCTGCCGTGATAGCGCGCGATGCCAAGAATAGCACCGCATATTATCACCGAGGAATCGCTCTCTTGCAGGTTCGCCGCGAGGACGAAGCGATCGCCGACTTCTCCACAGTCATTAAGCTGGCTCCTGCCAGTGCGAACACGTACCACGCGCGTGGTTTTGCGTATCGCGCAAAAAAGGACTACGACCGCGCAATGCAAGACTACTTGCAGGCGTTCAAAATCAAACCGCACTTCTGCGATGCGCACATGGGCTACGTGAGCTCAATGGTTTTTAAGTTCGGATCCAGTGAAGCGATCGCTGAGCTAAGCACCGCGATTGAACACGATCACACTAACGCGGCTGCTTGGTTCATGCGAGGCTTTGCGCGTAAAATCGCTGGCGATTTCGTTCGCGCGATTGCGGACTATGACAAGGCGTTAGAGATAGATCCACAATGGGCCGATTTATACGAGCGTCGCGGTACTGCGTATATGTCTTGCGATAACTTCAAGATGGCCATCGCTGACCTATCGCAGGCAATTGCACTCAATCCAAAATTCGAGTGTGCATATTACACTCGTGCGTGGTGCTTCAGCCAGACCGGTGAGCGGGCCAAATGCTTCGCGGATTTTGATAGGCTGAGGCAGTTGTCCAAGCCCGACGAACATTATCGTATTGAGCGCGGACGCGTATTGGACGCGCTGGGCAATTACGCCGATGCCGAAAAAGAGTATTCCATCGCACTCAGCTTGAATCACAATAACGCCAAGACGTACGCCCTTCGTGCAGAGTGCCGTGACCGCCAAGGAAATCGTAGGGATGCGGTGACGGACATTCTTGCTGCGATTAAACTGGATGCGCAATGTACTGATGCGTATAAAACGCAAGGTGACATTTTCCTCGATCAAAGTGATTTCAAGAGCGCAATAAAGGCGTACTCAAAGGCAATCGAAATCGATCCGGCGGAGGCAACTGCCTACAATGCTCGCGGTGTTGCTTATTGCAGTGCTAGTGATTCTGAAAAGGGGATAATAGACCTGTCGAAGGCGATTGAATTGCGCCCCACGTCTTCAGGCCCCTACGCAAACCGAGCAACTGCATACTTAGCTTTGCTCCGATACGATGAAGCCATTGCCGATGCCACGAAAGCGATCGAGATAAATCCCAGGATCGCCTCGGCGTACCGTGTTCGCAGCCAATCGTATGCGAATCTCGGTGCTATTGACCTCGCTCTGAGCGATTGCAAAACGGCAATGCGATTAGAGCCAGAATCGCCAGACGGCTACGTCACTCGGGCGATCTGTTACCGTGCCATGGGAAGGGAAAAGGAGGCATTTGACGACGAATTGACGGCCCGGCGAAAGGCGAAACAGAACGACAAGTAGTTGCTCGGCGACGTAGAAACGGCAACGCATCTAGTTTTCGCGCCACTTTCGCGTGACGGCGATCACCGCGCTAGTGGCGAATCGGGGGCGGGGCGAGACTTTCTACTTTGATTTTGCCGCATGCGTCTGAAGTCGGCTCTCGATTCGAGAGAGAAAAGATGGCAGAAACCGTTTGTAAAACGACGACGTGGACCTTCGACGGCCTGGGCCGCACGGTGGCGATTACCGATCCGCTCGGGCATAGCGACACGTTTCACCACGATTTTTCCGGGGAACTTCTCGAAAAAATCGACCGCGACGGCCGCGCCACTGAGTTTGCCTACGACAATCTTGGCCGCAAGACGCACGAGTATTGGTACGCCTCCGCTAACAATGCCGCAAACGATCCGAATCGCACCGCCGCGCTGAACACCTTCAGTTATTCGTACAATGCAAATAACCAACTGCTGAGCGTCGGCGGGGACGTTCACGAACGCTACGTTTATGATGGCGACAACCTGGTCCTCGTGCTCGATTCTGGCGGCAACATGATCCAGCAGACCCTCTGCGGCAACGCCGTCGATCAGGTGTTGGCGACCGAGTCTCCACTCTCCGAGGGAGACGGTCAGGGCGGATCGGCGACTGACGTCGATTGGCTTCTCGCCGACAACCAGGGCAGCGTCCGCGACGTGGCGGTTTGGGATGCGGCACTGGGACAAACCAGCGTGACGGACCATCTGGTTTTCGACGGCTTCGGACGCATCGCCGCGCAGTCAAACCCCAGCGCGCAGCCTCGCTTCGCATACACCGCGATGCGCTACGACGCCGATGCAGGGCTCTATTACGATCGCGCCCGCTGGTACGACCCGGCTGCGGGGCGGTTCCTGAGCGAAGACCCGAACGGCTTTTCGGCGGGCGACGTGAACCTTGCGCGGTACGTGGGCAACAACACGCCCAGCCGGATCGACCCGTCGGGAATGGCCGCGATGGGGCTGGCGCAGCCGGTCTACTTCCAGCAGGCTGGCACCGGCGGCAGTCCAGGCACGGGCAGCGCCGGCATCGGTCCACTGATCGCAACTGCCGGCGTGGCCAATCACCAGTCGGGCACGCAAGGCGCGGGCAACCCTGGAGTAGGTCCCCTCATCGCCGAACGCCTCGGCGATCCGACGAACCCCACCGGCGGCCCGCAACTTGGCCAGGACGGCCAGGGCCACGGCTTCCCCGGCCAGAATGGCCGCGGCAACACATGGGACGCTGACGACTTCGCAGTTCGCGGCGTGGCCAAGGATACCGAAGACGACGACGGCGGCGGGCCCGGCGACCCGCCGTCCAGGGCCTTCGTGGCGAAAATCGATAAGGACGGATGGGGCGCGTCCTTGTCGAATTATTGGTACTACATGGCTAACCCGTCGAAGATGGATACCGCCCTGAAGTATGGCGAGTACTGTGCCTGGGGCACCGCAGTCGTTGCTGGCACAGCAGCCGGCGGGATTTTGGCTTGGGGAGCGTTTGGTGGAGCAGCGGCCGCAGGCGGAACGGGAGCGGCGGGGATCGTCGCAATCGAGTCGCCTGAAGGGCAAGCCGTTGCTGCCGAGGGCGAAGTGCTGCTCGGTGAAGCGCAACAGGTTTTGCAAGAACTCGTATGCGCAGGTCCTCCCCAATGGCAACAGACAGTCGTTGTAATGACGACGCAAGAGGGGCCGATGATTGCTGCGGGTGGTGGGCAAGATTTGATCGCTGAACAGCAGTTGGTGGCACAGGCCAATGACGTTTTGGTTGCGTCTTGGCCTGGAGCACATGCCGAGTTGACGGGTCTGGCTTATGCCGGGGAAAACGCCCTGACGCCTACCGGCGGAGTACTTTCTAACGGAATGTGTGAAAATTGCCAGAGCGTCTTTAATGATTTCTTAGCCGGAACGCCATTGATTTTACAGGTCAGCGAGGACGGTAAGGTCTTTCAAATCGTCCCAGGAGGATTCCAGTGAACATTGATTTAGTTTCGCAAATCAAGCACCTCAGTGTAGGGAGCGACTTCGGACGGTACCCACCTTTAGCCGATGGCGCGATTGTGGCCGTTGAAACCGGACTCGGCTTTCCGATTCCTGATCTGCTTCGCCAATGTTACAACCAGATAGCGAACGGCGGCTACGGGCCGCAGGGCAGGATTATGGGGCTCAAAGGGGGCCGTCGATCTGACTACGGAGATGCTATCGATTCCTATCGTATGCTCGAACGTGAGTATGTGGATGTGCGCGGTATTCGTTGGCCATCGCGACTTCTGCCGTTCTGTGGCTGGGGAGATGCTATTGTTTCCTGCGTAATGTGTGACAAGAGTAATCAGATTGTTACTCTCGAAGGCGGTAAGCTTTGGCAAGAGCAATACAGTCTCCAAGGATTCTTTTTAGGATGGTTAGATGGCCAGGATTTACTTGCGCATGGAACACGTGTTAGATTTGAGGACATAAGAATAGGCAACCCCTTCACACGAACTGAACAAACTGTAAGAGCAAGGAAACGTCATGGGTAGAGAAAAGCTTCCATAGGGAAAGGTCGAAATCGCAGTAGCGCGCGTACATCGAGCGCAACCGCAGACGGATGAAGACGGGATGGATG
>JANXOJ010000342.1 GCA_025353625.1 Planctomycetota bacterium
CATCAGGCTCTCCACGGCATCTTCGTGCGAGAGCCTTTCCATGCCACCCTCGCACGGACGACACTTCTTGGTACAAAATGCTTCCATCGCGTTCGCGTTCATGACGACAAACCTCCGTACAACCTGGACAAGGTGAAATTCAGAACCCGTTGAGTATTGTTCGCCGGGAGAGTCCACAAGTCAACCGGTGGCACACTGCATGCGTGTGGTGCGGGGGCTGTTTTTTCAATTTATCTCCTTCTTTCTCAAAATGCGTTATATTCGTAGTCGGAATTCGCCAGGAGAGTAAGCTTGCAGATTTGGTCGGCAGGCGCATTTCCCAAAGGTTTTCTCACCCCCCCAAGAGACTCGCCCATGAGTTACCCATCGCGTACTATTCGTTTCACCGTGGCGATCGCTGCCGTCGCAATGTCGGCCCATCTAGCAGCGGCTAAAGATGCCTACTACGACATTCCATCGGACCAGATCAAGCTCGTTGAAGGCCGCTGGCCCGAACAGGAAATGAATTCCGATTGGCACAGCTACACGCGGCTCCAGGCCACCGATCCCTACGTTGTGCTCGACACTCCCGGCGAGGCCTATCTAACGGGCCCCGCTTCAACCGGTGGCCAAGCCAGGAGTTTTGGCTCTGCGGGCGACCAGAATCGGGCACGCGAGGACCATTTGGTACTTCGCGTTCCGGAGGGCAAGGAGATCAAGGGAAGGCTGTTCGTTCTCAAATCCGACCGGTCAGGTTTGATTGCGCTACGGTTTGTTGTGCCGTCCTCTGCGTCCAAGCCCGAGGCCAAAGAGCCGTTTTATTACGGCAAGATCGCCCACTATCAACGACTTCTTGGCCGCGATATCTCCGGCGGTGCCTGGTATCGGCATCAAATTCGCCTTGCACAGACCGAATTGAAGTTGCCTTCGCTCAACGTCAATGCGACAACGCCTGTCGGCGCTTTCAATGCCCGCGATGACTTTGCGTCGAGCTACGATCTATTTACCGGCGGCCGAGCAATCAGCGAGAACCTTCAGCTCGATAGGGCCATGCCGCAACGCGGTGCCAACGAAACGGCGGTGAAACTCGATTCCATCAAGGGGATAACGATCAACGAGATCGATTGGAAGCCTCTCCTAAAAGATGCCAAGCCGGAACTCGACCCGCTGGCAACGAGCCTGCCCGCGGATCAACACGTCGTTTTCTTTCCGACATTTCAAGCGGCCTTGGCCGTGGCCGACGAAACGGCCCAGCACGATACGCCGATCCTTCAGCTTGCGCAACCGCGTGCCGAAGACGCCCGCGTGGTCGAGCGTTATCAACGGCAGCTTGGCCTGCCGCTGAGTAGCGTGGCCCGGCTCTTGGGTCCAACCCTTGTGAAGTCCGTCGCGTTGACGGGTTCCGATCCGTCGTTTCCCATCGGCACGGATCTTGCGGTCCTGTTCGAGACCGATCAACCGGCCGTACTTGCCAAGCTCCTGCAAGGACGGATTGCAATGGTCGCGGCCGAAGTCAAGGATGCAAAGCCCGTGCAAGGCACGATTGACGGCTTGAGTTACGAAGGCCTCGTTTCACCGGGCCGGATCCTATCGAGCTATGTGGCCCGATTGGAACGTGTGGTCGTCCACGTACCAACTCAAGCGGCTGGCCGCCGTGCGCAACGGCAAGACGCCGCCGCTGGCTTCGCTGAAGGAGTACGCCTTCTTCCGCACCCGATACCAACGATCCGACGTCGCGGAATCGGCTTTCATCTTCCTGAGCGATGCCACGATCCGCCGATGGTGCGGGCCGCAATGGCGGATCGCCGAATCCCGCCGCGTGCGTAGTCGGGCCGTTTTGGCCGAGCTCCAGGCATCGCAACTCGACGACTTGGTCCGCAACAAAGTCGAGCCAGGCGTTATGCACACCGATCTGCCCATTCTCGGCGATGGTAAAATCTTTCTAACCCCGGCCGGCGTCGTTTCCCGTGAGTATGGCACGCTCGATTTCACGACGCCCATCGGCGAGATACCGTTGGACGAAGTCTCGCAGACCGAGGCCGATGCCTACGCGAATTGGCGCGACGGCTACCAGCGGAATTGGAGTTGGGGCTTCGACCCCATCGGACTGCGGCTGAGCCTGGGCAAGCAGAAGTTGGCCGCCGATCTTTCCATCATGCCGCTGATTCTCGGCTCCGAGTACACCCGTTTTGCTTCGATTTCCATCGGCGGCAAGCTCGGTCCCAAGGCGGGCGATCCGCACAACGCGCTGGTGCATTACATCCTGGCCTTGAATCACGATTCCGAGTGGTTTAAGTTCGGCGAGAACACGGCATCGAGCCTGGGGCAGTCTATTTCACTCGGCTGGATCGGTCCTTCCATATCGGTCTATGCCGACGAAGACCCCTTCTGGCAAGACTTGGCCAAAGTCAAGGAGTCGGACTTCGAGAAGTTCATGACGAAGAACGTTGGCCGGCTGCCAATCGCCGTCCGCATCGACTCATCGAACCCGCTCAAACTGGCGGCGTTTCTCGCCTCGGCCCGCACCTTCATCGAACAGACCGGGCCTGGGTTGGTGCGCTGGGAGCCGATGAAGTACAAAGATCAAGCCTACGTCCGCATCTCGCCGATCAAGGGTGAAAGCGTGCCCGAGGATTTCGAGAAGCTGGCGATCTATTATACGAGTGCCGGCGGGGCACTCACCGTCACGCTCAGCGAAAAGGTGATGCAACATGCCATCGATCGCATGTTGGCTCGGCAAGCTGCGGCGGCGAAAGGCGCGACCACTGAAAAAGAGATATCGAAGCCCTCGACGATGCAGTTGCCGTGGCTGGGAACGAGCGTGGCATTACACGTCGATCGTCGCATCTTGGAAATTGGCAGCGCGTTGGGCCGCGACCAATACGAGCAGCAGATGCAGGTTCGCAGTTGGAACAACCTGCCGATCCTCAACGAGTGGCGGCGACTCTACGGCGACCGCAATCCGCTGAAAGTGCATCGGCAGGTCTGGGGCGTGGAATTGGTCTGCCCCGGCGGCGGAAAGTACGTCTGGAACGAAAAATTCCATACGATGGAGTCAACCGTCTACGGTCATCCTGGCCAGCCAAAACAAGGCCCTCCGGCCCCGCCGGTACTGAGCAGCTTTGCCGCCGGCGACTTTGGCCTGACGCTGGAAGACCGCGGCCTCCGCAGCCGAGTTGAACTGAGCAAGCCGAGGTCAAAATGATCCCTCGAAGCCCGCACGGATACTTGCAGGAGAGACGCCTGCACCACAATTTCAGCAACGGCAATTCTCAGCCGTTGCAGATATCCCGTTGTGGTTCATTGGGGCGTTGCGTATCCGTTGTGTCTGTGGTACGTTGTTGTTGAAATTGAAACATTCGCAACCATTGGACGAGCAGCCATTGAACGAGCAGCCATTGTCGAGGGAACTTCGGCACTGCAGGCTCGGGCAAACGAAATTCTGGCCACGCACAAAGTATAAGAGTATATCCGTTAATAGAACCCCATTGCAATCGAAAGTCAACACTATGACAAAAGACGAAATTCTTCAGAAACTCGCGTCGGGCGATCTTGCCGTCGATGTGGCCTCCAAGATGCTCGCGGAAATTGAGCAACCCAAACGCGGCGCGCTCTACTGCAAAGTCAGCGAGAAAGGGGCCATCAGCGTCTATGGGCTGCAACGCATGCCGGTCACGCTTTACGTGGAGCAATGGGATCGGCTACTCACATTCGGCGATGAGCTTCGCACCTTCATGAAGGACAACGATGCCAAGTTGAAGCGGAAGGAGAAATAGGTCCGCCGTCACGCGCGCGATAAATACGACCCATCGCGAGTATCCACCTTGATGACTTCGCCCTCGGCCAGATATTCCGGCACTTGCACGATAAGCCCCGTTTCCAGTGTGGCGGGCTTCGACCGCGACGTTGCCGATGCACCCTTGATGCCCGGATCGCACTGCACGACCTTTAATTCCACCGTCACCGGCAACTGCACGCCGACGCACTCGTCGTTGTAGATCAAGGCCAGCATCCCTTCCAGGTTCTCGGTGAGATACTTCGCTTCCTCGGCGACATCCTCCTTGACGAGCGAATACTGTTCGTAATTCTCCTGATCGAGGAAGTGGATGTGCGTCGGGTCGGCATACATGAACTTGATCGCCCGCTTGCGGAAGTCGGCCTCGTCGAGCGACTCGCCGCCGCGTAGCGTGATATCGACCTTCTGCTTGGTGATGAGGTTCCGTCCGCGATATTTGTAGTACGTTGCCGCGCCTCGTGCGGTGGGGCTTTGGACGTTGACGCTCTCGATGAGGCAGGGGGCGCCGTTGTAGTTGACAATCGCGCCGCTCTTGATTTCTTTTGCTTGCATTCGTCCTAGTCTTCCGTACTCAAAATGGTTCCCGATTGCGGATCGATGGCCACGCCGCCGGTGATCCGAGCCAATTGTTCCAAGACCGCCAGCAACGCACCCGGATCGAGCAATTCGTCGGACTCATCGTCGTCGTCGCCGAAATCGTTCTTCTGCTCAAAATGCAGCACGTCGAAGCGTCCGTCGTAGTTCTTGATCCGCTTCAGTACGGCCTTCTGCTCCGGCTCGACCGTGGAACTTAGCTCTTGAATCATTTCTTCGCTATGCTCCAACACCTCGTCGCCACCGATAAAGCAGACATCCATAGCCGCAAAATCCTCGGGCGAGATGAGCGTCAGCGATTCGATCAGGCCATCCCCGTCGGCCGCCAAGTTCTCCAGGCTGTAGCGTTTGCTCAAGGCGGCCAGTCGCTTCTCGACCATCTTCAACGACGGGCGGCGGTCGGCGGGGAAGAGCACGAAGTAGGTCTCGCGCCAACGGTATCGATCGTTTTCAAATGTGGACATGACGGAAACTCCGCAAGGCTTTCATGGCTCTTCCCACGACTGGCTTTTCGATCCGTTAAGGACTCTCGCTGCCGTCATCGTCCTGCTGCTGGCCTAAGAGCCAAGCTTCCAGGGCGGATATGGCCGCTTCCTGTTGCGGGCAGTTGACTGCCCAGACCGATTCCTCATCTTCCAGGCGAATTTCATATTGGCCCTCTCGTTCGCATTCCGGATCGCCGCAAAAATGCGGTAGTTCGGAAATCCAGACGATGCGGTAAAGCGGCACACGTTTGTCGTCAATCGAACAGAAAACCGGCATGATCTACCCCGCTGCCAATTCAATGGAACGTTCCGTGGCGGCTTGCACCGCCGCCATCAATGCGGCGCGAAGGCCGCCTTCCTCCAGAGCCTGCAACCCGGCGATGGTCGTACCGCCGGGGCTGGCAACGCGGTCCTTCAACACGCTCGGATGCTCGCCGGTAGCCAAAACCATCTGCGCGGCACCGAGGACCGTCTGCGCCGCCAGCGACGAGGCCACGGCTCGCGGCAAGCCCATGCGGACGCCTCCGTCGCTCAGTGCCTCAACGATAACGTAGACAAAGGCCGGCCCGGAACCGGACAGCCCGGTGACGGCATCGAGCAGTTTTTCTTCAACTTCGATGGCCAAGCCGACTGCGGAAAGCAACTTCTGAATCAAATCCGCGTCGGCAGGCGTGGCACTGGCACCTAAGCAAAAAGCTGATGCCCCTTGGCCGACGAGGCAGGGCGTATTGGGCATCACGCGAACCAACCGCACCTCTTCCCCCAGACCTTGCGCCAAGGCTGCGGTGCGGACGCCGGCGGCGATTGAGACTACCAGCACATCGCTTCGCAACGAGCCCTTGAGTTCGGCCAGTACGGCCGCAATTTGCTGGGGTTTTACGGCCAGAAAGATAATTTCGGCCCGACGGGCGACCTCGGCGTTGCCATCAACCGTTTGACCACCGGTCGCATCGGCAAACCGCTCGCGTGCATCGACAGAGGGGTCTGAAGCCACAATTTGGGAGGCTTCAACCAGTCCAGCGCGGACGAACCCTTCCCCCAAAGCGGTGGCCATCTGTCCTGCGCCAATAAAACCAATAACCTTTTGTAGCATAAGAAGAATATGCTACGGCAAATGGGGCACAAATACAAGGGTTCTGTTTTTGTGGTGCAGGCGAGACGCCGGCACCACAATTGCAGGCGAGACGCCTGGGGTCTATCGCTGCAATTCGACGCCAAACGTCAGTCCGTTGACGAAGACGCTCTGCTTGTTCGCATCGTTGGCTGTGGTGATCCCCATGGTTGGCAATGAATAGTCGACCATATCGACGGCACGTGCGACGTTATTGATCCACATGCCGGTCCAGCCGACTTTGGCGGCGATCATGTTCGTAACCTGCACGTGGCCTTCAAGTCGCAACTCGATGATGGGAGAAAACTCGGTGAAGTGTGCCGCATTGTTGAAAGCACTGCCGTTGTAGGCAAGGGGTGCAAAACTTTGATTGGTAACTCCATTCGCCCCTCGAGCAGCGGGCGTCAACTGGCTACCCAAGATACCATCCTGATTGATGGATTCCGAGTTGATACCGGCCGTGAAACGCGATTCGGCCGAAAGTGCGAAGCGCCCCAGCGGCATGAACCATCGCGCCCCAATCTCGGGACCGGCAATCGAATTCCGCGATTTTGTATTCCAGAAGCTGTCGGCCAGAATGCCTCCCCGGGCATCAACCCAATACTGATCCTTCAACTCTAAATAGCGTGCTCCCAGCGTGAATTCCAGCGAACCGCCATCGTGCAACTCCGACGGCCGGTACATGTAGAGGGCCTCAACGCCCGTCAATCGCGACTTGTATTGAACGAATGCCGTGTTGAAGAGTACGGCTGGACGTCCAAATAGCGGCGTTCCGGACGTTATCACCAGATCGGGCGGCGTGGTCCCGTTTGGAAAGTTCGGATTCGCAATCAGCGATTGCGTCGATCCGGCAATCTGGGCATCCAAAAGATGGACCGCGTTAGGCCCCTGCGGCGGGTCGTTAAATACCACGTCCACACCGGCACGAGTAAAGTCGGTCGTTTGGCTGTTCATGTTCAACGTCGTGACCATAAACCCGTGGTGATCCTCAATGTAACCGAACTCAAGTCGGTTGCCCAATTTCCAGATCGAACTGTCGTCGCCGGTGTCCAGTGAATTCACTTCTTGCGTCAAATACTGCGACGGATTCGACTGAGCCGCGACGATCGCGAGGAAATTAGCTCGCCAAACGTAGTAAGGGGCCGTGTTATTGGGATCGTACGCCACCTGCTGCGGCGGAACCAAATTGGGCGGACTCTTAAACGAGAAGACGACCGCCGTTGGATCGCCAATCGAGGCAATTCGCGGCGTCGACGTATGCCAGTAAAGCCCGTCAAAGGAGAAGAAGAAGCCATTCCTCGGCTGCGAGGGATTGCCGTACGGACGAACGTCCGCTCCCTCGAAGAGCTGCATGCCCTCCAGTTCATGGTCCTGACCAAACGCGGTCAGCCCGCCGGAGCCGAGCAGGAATATCGCAGCCAAACAAAACTTGATCCGATTCAAAGACATCGCACGTACTCCCGTGACGGTTTGGAGTAGAGCCC
>JANXOJ010000350.1 GCA_025353625.1 Planctomycetota bacterium
ACTCAGTAAATGCCTACCTCGCCGGTACGTCGCCGCCTTCTCTGCTGCCGTCCGGCCCCTGATCAGCCGACTCTTCCACACCGTTTTTCGCGATTTCCCTGGTTTCGTGCCCAGACTGTCTCAGAATCCGTGAACGGCTACTTTTTTTGTTTATAACGATAAAACGGGGCCTCGACACGACGGCGGTTATGGGTGACACCTTTTCTCCCCCCGAGGGATTGACGACATGCCCTTCGCTTCTAAACCCTTTTAACGCCGATGGGGTAATAGATTGCGGAACTTCGGGGCTTCTTCGCCCCAGCGGATTCTTGGGTCGGATGAACTGAAAAAGCTTCCACAGACCTTCCACAAAGCTTCCACAGACCTTCCACAACTGGGATGCAATAGCCGAACGCCTCAAACGTTAATATTATCGTCGGCTCCCTTTGGGCAGAAGTCTTCTTTGGAGAACATTGTGATTTTGACCAAACATCGAGCATCGCGTGCCATTCTATTTTGTTGCTGCCTTACGGCACTTGAGGCCCAGGCGGCCGTTGATCCCACGCTTGGATCGTGGATTCAGAATACGACGGGCCTGACCGGGCACAGCCCCAACACAACCATCAACAATTCAATCAGCCTGATATCGGCCAATGTGCAGCAGGTCCGGTATACGCCCACCGACGTCTTTATCAACTCCACGGACATTCCTTCCTACAATATCGGCCCTTGGCCGAGCAATCCGAACGTTGCCTCGAATCAAAACATTCTGGATCGGATTCCCCGTAGTCCGGCACTGAAAGGATCGGCCAATACGGCCACCGGGCTGGGGCCGATCGGCGTCTGGGTCAACGGCGTCGATATGTTCAACGCCAAGGATGCCAATTCGTACAACAATCAGAACGTATGGCACTCGAATGCGGTGGTGGTGGAAGCCAGCGGCTTCGATTCGGCGTTGGGCCATCCCGAACAAAGCGGTGGATACCATCACCACCAGCATCCTGTGTCACTGGCCGCGCAGTTGGGCGAAGACAGTAGCCACGTTTCGCCGCTTCTCGGTTATGCCTTCGACGGATTTCCCGTGTATGGGGCCTACATGTACGCAAATCCCGACGGATCCGGCGGCGTGAAGCGGATGGTATCGAGCTATCAATTGCGAAGCGGCCTAAGCCACCGCAATTCCGTCGTGCATCTCAATGCGGACGGTTCCACGACCAACTCGAATGTCGCAGCGGGGCCCGACGTCAGCACGACCTATCCGCTGGGTTATTACGTGGAAGACTTTCAATACATCTCCGGGCTGGGCGATTTGAATCAATTCAATATGCGATTCACCGATACGCCCGAATATCCTAGCGGCACTTGGGCCTACTTCACGACGATCGATGCCTCCGGGAACTCTGCTTATCCCTACATTATCGGCGAGTATTACGGCGGCACCGTGGCCGCGGACGATACTTCCAAGACGGTCAGCGTGCCCAACGGCGCACAGATTTATTCGGTGCCCGAGCCTTCCAGTGTTGCTCTGCTTTTGTCGAGCAGTCTGGGTTTGTTGGTTTACGTCCGGCTGCGTCGGCGGTCAATTTAGTGGTGTGGGGAACGCTCAATCCCCACAGCCAGACGGAATTGGGTCAATTATAAACCGCAGCGCTAGTAAAGAAGCTGCTCGGTTTCCGGCCCGCGCGAGGGGCCTTTGCCGGCGGTTTGGGGTGCCGGCTTGGGTGCGGTCGCGGTGATGGCTACTTCCTGCGTGGCCATCGACTTGGGACCGAAGTTAAGTGTAACTTCCGTCCGGCCCAGAGTCAGCCGATCGCCGGAAATGACCTCCGCTTCGCGAACGCGATGGCCATGCACGAAGATGCCATTCTTTGAATCCAAATCGCGAACCACAATCGTGCTGCCGAGTTGATATATCTCGCAATGGGCGTGGCTGACCCAAGGATCGATCAGCGGCACCGCAGCCTTATCGTCGCGACCGAGAATGGCAGGCAGTGTATCGACCACAAACCGCGACTCGCGCGCGTAATGATCGACGACGACCAACTCTAGCGGCAAAAGGTGCGCGCGGGCCGGGGGATCGTCGTGAGCAGTCGCATCCTGGGCTTCGGTCATCGGTAATCCCTTCATGGGCCTGCTTGCACTAACCACTTGTTTCTTAAGACATCGTCGAACTAGTAGGAATTGTCTCCCTGTAGGGCCGCGTTGTCAATCGCACCGCCAGGGCAATTGGTCGGGACAACTGCAAAGTCCAAGAATTGACCTCGTTGAAATTGTGGTGCGGGCGTCTCGCCCGCGTTTATCGGAGCAGGTGTGACGCCTGCAAAACAATGGGCTATCGGCCGGGCGGTAGGGGATAGCTGGGGAGCGAACCGCCCTCTGGGGGTAGCCCCGGTGTGAGCGGTTGGTATGGATACGCCGGATTGCTCGGCGGATTGCTAAGCGGTGGCGTGACGATGGGGCCGGGAGCGATCGGGGCCGGAGGTTGAGTGGAGACCGGCGGGTTATAAGCAGGTGGCGGAGTCATGCCCGTTGTCGGGCCATAGGTGGGTGTGGGGAATTGCTGTATGGGTTGCGCCCCCATCGGGACTGCGCCGGGCATGTTAGGCGGGGCATAAGGGCCGGGGCCGGAGGGCGGATTGACGCGGAATCCGGGGGTTGCTATGCCCGAAAGGCTCTGCGTACCCCGACGCAGGTTCTCAGCCCTGCCGAGCAATTGCTCCTTGGGCACGACCCCTTGCGGCCGCAAAGGATAGTCAAAAGTCCGTTGATCTCGAATATTGCCCGGCACCATCGTTTCCGCAAAGAAGTCGAGTGGCGGAATTTCATACCAGGGGGTCGGCATCGGTTGGATGAAGGTTTGCGTTTCGTAGCCATCTTTTACGAGTCGAATCTTGCGATCACCGTAGTAGATAAAGGGCGTGGAAACGGGCGTAATTCCGACTTCGTTGTCGTCGATGTAGCAAAGGGCACCCGGCGGATTGGTGCGGATGGTCACCCGGCGTTCCACGCAGCCACTTGAAGCCAGAATGGCGATTGCCAAGCAAGGCACGAGCGTCGTTGACCGCAATGGAAACATGGCGAAAATGCCCTTGGGAAAATGCACGGAGGGCGGAAGTCTACCGATTGCCGGTCGATTCTTCCAGGCCAATCGGGCAACCCCTGGCAAGTTTTTCGCTGGGAAGTTACGATAGAGGTGCGGCATTTATATTTCCCAAAGCTCGGCGGCACACTCATGTCTCAATCTGGGCAGTCAACAGCCCCCCAAATGGACGGATGGCAAGGCCGCCTCGAGTACGCCTCGATATCCGACATCGGTTTGCGGCGGACGAACAATCAGGACTCGCTGGCCGTGATGCCGGCCTCGAGCCAAAACCTATGGCAGCAGTGTGGCGATCTATTTGTGGTGGCCGATGGCATGGGTGCCCACGCGGCAGGTGAGTTGGCAAGCAAGATTTCGACCGATACGGTTCCGCTGGTCTACCAGAAGCTGATCGATCGCACGCCTGCCGAGGCCGCCTTGACCGCAGTCGAAGAGGCCAACGCACGGATTCATAGCCGAGGCCAAGCGAGCGTTGATTTTCATGGGATGGGCACGACGACGACCGCCTTGGCCTTGTTGCCGTACGGGGCTTTGTTGGCGCACGTCGGCGATAGCCGGGCTTACCGATTGCGCGGCACGCGACTGGAACAGTTGACCTTCGATCATAGCCTCGTCTGGGAAATGCGCGCCGCAGGGGCCGCCAAGGTGCCGGACTTCATCCCCAAAAATGTCATCACGCGGTCGCTCGGACCGAACCCGTCCGTGCAGGTCGATCTGGAAGGCCCGCTGCCGATTGTGCCGGGCGATACGTACATGATGTGCAGCGATGGTCTGTCGGGCCAGATCACCGATGAAGAACTTGGTATGCTCCTCGGTAGCCTGCCACCCTGCGAGGCCGTGAAGGCATTGGTCGATCTGGCAAACCTGCGCGGGGGGCCGGACAATATCACGGTAATCATTGCGAAGACATTGGGATCGTTCTGGACTCAGGCCGCCTCGGACCGTATCCCGCGGCCCAAGGCAACTCTTCGGGCCGTCAATCCGGCGGTGTGGATCGTTGCCGGCGTGCTGGGGTTGGCCGGGATGGGCGCATTGCTGCTGCAACTGTATATCCCCGCAGCCGTTGGATTGGTGGCTGCAATCCTGGCCGCCGCGAGTGGGTTGATCTATCGGCAGTCGGGCGAAACGCAAGGCCCTGAGATGAACGGCCAACGCTATGGTCGCGGCCCGTACTCGGCGACGATTTGCACGCCCTCGGTTGAGTTCGTTGCACATTTAGCGGGCGTACTCCGCGAACTTCGCGACGCGGCAAGTCAGGCCGACCTGACCCTCAACGTGGAGGGACTCCATGCCAGTCAAGATCGAGCGACCGCCGCAAATCAGGCAGGCGATTTTTCCCAGGCGATTCGTTTTTACTGCCAAGCAATTTCTTTTGTACTCGGTGAATTCAAGCGACAGGGCAAGCCGCCCGGGCGACGCGGTAAATGAAATCGCAAGAACTCCCCGATTCGCATTTTATCTCCCCCGCTTGATTAAGGCCCTCCAGTCGCAATTTTGGTCACACGACCGATGATGCTTGTCACCGACTGATAGGAATTACTGGTAGGGATTTTGATACTCGGTAGGCTTCGAGTACAAGTCGGGGGCATTGCCGAAACAAGCGGGGCTCGGGGGGCACAACGAATATATTAGTTATGTGTCCCCGAAATTCCCCGAAAGGAAAGTGCGGGAAACGAATATTTGGGAACACGCATTAACGCTAATGCGGATTCGTGTTTATTAGTGCCGATCAGCGTTCCCTGCCGCATTTTTCTTTCCCGCTGCCGGTGGATTCCGAGGGGTTCCGAGGCGAGATGCCTGCACCACAACGATTCGGTAGTTTATTGTTTTACAGCGCCTTGGCAGGCCATCCTCAATGTCGGAAAATGGATGGTGGTCGCGTCGACGGCTGTTCTCTGGTGGGTCGGGATAGCCTCGTCAAACAGCGATTGGAACTTTACTGTCACCAATGTGCTTGGGCATGGTGTGCCGTACATGGTTCTTCTTTGGCAC
>JANXOJ010000366.1 GCA_025353625.1 Planctomycetota bacterium
CTTTGACTTGTTCGGCCATGACAGACCACCCTTATTCTGTAAATCAAACTACATCGATAACTGGTACAACCCGCCCTGGGACGGACGTTCAAGTCCGCCCAACAATCTGAATTCAGGATGGACCAACTCGAAGGTAGACCCAACAATCTGAACTCAGGATGGACCAACTCGAGGGTCCGTCCAATAAAAACCTAACCTTCGTGATGCCCGTTGTTAGATTCGCCATTTTCGCAGGATATATTCCCTGAAAGCCGGTTCGGTATCGGCTCCCCGTCGCCGCCGACAACTCTCTCCGGCACAGAATCTAAGATTAACTCCCCGGACTGGGCTTGGTCAAGCCATCGATCGACCGATGGGGAGTCGGAATCGTGGCTCGAACCGACCCTCAAGGGTGGCAGGGGGCGATGACTGAACCGATGGGCAAACATTGCGGCACCAATCCCAACCACGACAATACTCGCCGTTATCGCAACCCAAAGCCACATCGGCGTGCTTGCCGCCTTGACCGGAGTCGGATCCTGCCAGACCAAACGACCTAAAATAACCGGGGCCATCAGCGGCTTGAGGTTCTTCTTATTCGATAACTCTTGCGCCATCGAAAAATAGCCCTGAATCTTGAAGAAGTAGCCCACCAACTTCGCTGGCTCGTTGATCGTCTCGCCAATTGGCATACCAGCGGGCAGATCGATAACGCCACCAAAGAATATATTTGGACCACCCTCAATAGTGGTTCCCCGGACTTCGTAAATCTCTTGGCCGGATGGCGTTTTAACACCGGAAGGGACGACCTGCCGCACGGTCAAATTCAACTGGAGAATTTGGAATCGCAGTTGGTCGGGGTTCGCTCGGAATTCGTCGTAGAGGACGTGCTTTCTGGCGCGCCGACAAAGCGTGGCAACGGGCTGGTTTTCGACCCACTTCAAGACTCGGTAGTATGCCTGCATCTCCTCAATCTTCATGTGGAGACTGCCATCGGCAATTCCTTGCCGGTCGTCGTCCATGATCGTCATCTCATCGGCGGTTTCATCGGTGGGCCCGGTTGCGGTCAATTCGGGCGGTTTGTCCAATTGCGGCTTCGCGGCATCTACTTGGACGCCATCCCTTTTTGCCGAGGCCGCGTGCGCCACGGCAACGTCCTCGCGATTCGCATCGGCCAAAAAGACGCGCCACGTATCGGGGTCGCGAAGCCGCGTATAGAAGAGCCACAGCACGCCGAGCATGAGGCACATCGTCATTAAACGCGGAATGGGCATTCCGCGTTGCAATGGATGTCGATATTTCTCGCGAGTTCGGCGCATCGGTTGCTTCAATCCGCTTTCTTGGAACGGCACTCAGAATCGTTCCCGAAAGGTCACTTGTCCGGCAGGGCGATAAAGCTCAGCTTGTTGAGTTTCTTGCCGTCTGAAAACGTCTGTTTACTGCACGTTTCCATCGCCTGCATGACGTATTCCCATTGCAGCGACGAGGCGGCTTGAATAATCACCTGCTCGAACTGATCTTCGCCCTTGAAATACTTCGATATTTCCGAACTCAGTTCGTTGTAGGGGATGTTCTGCATGCCAACGGTAGGAACACCCACCATCACGCTTTTGATCGATCCGGTGCCTTCATCGAGCAGCGTGATCGTGAGCGTTTTAACCGGCTTAACTTCTTTGGGATCCTTCTTTTCGTCGTCACCGGCCGACTGGGCACCGGGTCCCAATACCGATTGGGCGGGCGGCATGCGCATGAAGACCTGGCCCTCGATCGGTGGCGGGCGAAAGGTGAGGATGAAGAAAGCGAGCAACTGGAACGCCATGTCGAGCATGGCCGTCACATTCAACTCGACGTCTTCGGCACTGGCCTTTTTCTTGCGATGTCCCATCGATTTTCGTACCGTTATTCCTTGGTAACTTTGGGCTTGGCGGCGTAAGCTTTATAGGCGAATTTGCGATATCCCATTTCCTGACAAGTCGTGACCACGAAGTTCACATTGCGGAACGGACACCCTTTGTCGGCGCGAATCACAACCGTTTCCGGTAAATCCTTGCCGGCCACGAGGTCGTCTTGCGTAAGTTTGGCCGCCTTCATGCTGGCGCGCGATTCCGTCGTGAGGTAACCCTTGATTTGCTCTTCCGGGATTACGCGGCCATAGACGCTGATCGCCGGCTTGCCCTTCTCGTTTTTGACGTTGAGCACCAGAAACTGCATGCGGGTATCGAGCGGAACCGGCCGCGCGGAGCCGATGATCGGCAGCTTGAGCGTCATATCGAGCTCGGCCGCCTTGAAGTTAATGACCAACATGAAGAAGGTGATCAACTGGAAGACCATGTCCAGAATCGGCGTCAGATTCGGCTCGGATTTTACCCCGCCAACGGAACCAGACATAGTCGAT
Organism: Planctomycetota bacterium; assembly: GCA_025353625.1. Taxonomy (GTDB): domain Bacteria; phylum Planctomycetota; class Planctomycetia; order Pirellulales; family Thermoguttaceae; genus JANXQG01. Next base: position 2,375 of record JANXOJ010000366.1, read on the forward strand.
CATCCTTCCTATGCGATTGGACTAGACCTTGGTCCGAGGTGCAGCCGCCGCAGCAGCCGCACCGCCGCCACTCTGCTTGCCGCGAGCGGCCATGGCAAAGTGACGCAGGAATTCGTCGGCCCGCGTCATCGTCGTTACCGAGATCGACATCACGCGATTCCGGAAGAACGAGAAAAACCAAATCGACGGCACCGAGAGCGAAACCCCTTCAAACGTCAACAGGAGAGCCTCGGAAATACCGCGCGCCACTTTATCGGAGCGGATTCGTTGGCCCGCACTTCGC
>JANXOJ010000378.1 GCA_025353625.1 Planctomycetota bacterium
CGTACCCATCGGCGATCTTCTCGGCTTATGCGACGCGGCAGCACGGGCCTGGACGCAGCCCGAGCATCCAATGGCCGATTTTATTCGGCGGCATCGACTCGGCTTCCTGCCGCTCTGGCTGCGGCGGAGCAATTTGCAATCGGTTTGCACGCGTTCGCTCCGCGGCCGACCGGAAGCCCTCGACCGGTTCGTCCCTCTAAGCGATGGCGACGCACTGCAGGTTCGCGCTCAGCCTCGGGGAGTGGTGGTTCACTGGGTTGCCGGCAATGTGCCCGTGTTGGGCCTACTGTCGCTGGTGCAGTCCTTGCTCTGCAAGAACGCGAATGTATTGAAGGTTGCACGTTCTTCACCGGGGCTCCTTCCGCATCTTGTGGCCGCGTTGGCAAGTGTGGATTATACAAATCCGTGCGGCGAAACGATTAGCGGCCGTGTGCTTGCGGAGGCGATTGCCGTGGTCTACGTCGAGCGAGACGATGAGGCAGCGGCCCAACAGCTTTCGTTTGCCGCCGACGTTCGCGTCGCCTGGGGCGGACGCGAAGCCATCGAGTCGATCGTCAATCTACCCCGGCGCTTTGGCACCGAAGACATTGTTTTTGGACCGAAACTCTCCTTGGCCATCGTGGCTGCCGAGCGGTTGTGCGATGAGGCGACGGCGCGACGTGTGGCTGCGGCCCTTGCGTCCGATGCGTCGGCCTTCGATCAGCAGGGTTGCAATTCGCCGCATACGGTCTTCGTGGAACGCAACGGTGCGGTCGGCCCCGGGAAGTTCGCGGAGTGGCTCGGCGAGGCGATGGCCGCCGAATGTCGTCGCGCGCCGCTTGGGGAAGTCGATCCGGCAGCCGCCATGAACGCCTTGGGAGTCCGCACGGAGTACGCCATGCGCGGCGAAGCCTATCACAGTCGCGACGTGCAATGGGCCGTCGTTTATAGCGACGACGATACCGGTCTGGCCGAACCCTGCTACCTCCGCACCCTCTTCGTGCGGCCCGTCGAAGATATCCTCGACGTTGCCGCATACTGCTCGGCTCAGACGCAAACCGCAGGATTGGCCGTCGATAGCCGGCGTGAAGCTTTGGCCGAGAAACTTACAGCTCGTGGAGTCGAACGCTGTCCAAATATCGGGGCCATGCGGATTTACGATGTGCCGTGGGATGGAATGTTTGCCATGGAGAGGCTCGTGCGTTGGGTGAGCGGATAAAAGGAATGCGGACAAAAAGAATGCCGTGGACCGGTAGCGACATCCATCTGCCATCCATGCCGAATAAAATCGGCCATTGGATGCTCGGGCTGCGTCCAGGCCCGTGCTGCCGCGTCGCATAAGCCGAGAAGATCGCCGATGGGAACGCGGCGGAGACGCTCTTGGCCGGCACGTAGCGCGGCGACGAGCGATTCCAGCGTATCGAGTACCGGTGCTGCTTCGTAGCCATCCTCGGGGCCGATTCGCGGGCCATCTTCGTCGAAGAGCAAATAGGCTTTCATCGGTCGGTCCCCGTGCTTTCATCCAATTGTCGTGGGAGCGTATCGCCACAGCCGCGAATCTCCGCGCGGGCGGCACGCTCGATGATTTCAAATCCGGTGCCGTGCATGCCATCGCTGCTCGGTTCGCGAGTGACGATGCGGCCAATGTCGTCCAGCAGAATCGCCACACCGGGGTAACTGTGCGGCAGCGGACAAATAAATTCCAGCAAACCGGTCGTTCCGTCGGGTACGATTTCGAGAGTACGCGGATCGCGGACGAGAACTTCGGAGTAGGTGGGTGCTCTTTTTAGTCCATGGGGATCGTCGGGATAGACGACGCCAAGTTGCTCGGTGAAGCCATAGACATCGACAATCGAACTCTTCGCGAGGCCGAAAACGGCCGCACTTTGAGCCTTTAGGGTTTCCTTCCCAACCGCCTGCTGTTGCAACTTCTTCCAGCCGCCAAAGTGGAGCACGAACGTCGAAGCCGGCAAGTTGAGGCAAACGCCTTCCGCATGCAGGGGCCGCACGAGCCGTTCGTAAAGCAGATGCGTATAGCTTAAGATGCAAAACGACTTGCTCTGACTGCTCCAGCGCGTTACGATTTCCGCGAACTTGTCGCGATCGAACCGGAGGCGGTCGCCATCGCGGCAAAGGACGTACTCCCGTTCCGTTGCGGCCATCAGGTATCCGCGCATGCCGGCCACGCGGGCCGAAAGCTCCAAGTCGTCGGCCGATGAACTGTTCGGCGGGGCATCCAGCACGGCGAACGGGCGGCGCTGCCCGCCGATGCGATGCGAAAGGATGGCTGCTAAAGCTTTCATTTGCCGATTGCGCGTCGTTTGGTCCAAGGGCACGCGACTGGGGACTTGCGACGAAGTTGCGCTCGAAGCCAGCACGCGGACGACCTCCGATTCCGGTACGGAACTCAGAAAGAGCCGCTTAAAAATGTTGACCGGAAGAAAAGGAACCTCAGCCAGGCTCTGGATCGGTCCGTTCGGATCGAACCCCTGTTTCGCTAGCCATCGCGCATACGGAGGACAATGCTGGAAGTGATGCGCAAGCTGCTCGCGGACGGCATCGAGCAGCGCGATGCTCTTTGCCGTAGGTTCGAGCCCATAAGGCGGAAGGTTCAGAAGATCGTCGGTGGCGGAATTCATGGGTTCGAGAGCATTCATCTCGCGATGTGAGATCGATACGTTACATTAAGTGTCGTTGTATTTTACCGTTGGCCGTCTTGGCAATCTGCTCGACGTGCTGCCAAATTCGGGGAATCTTGTACTCTTCGACGCGGTCTCGCAGCCATTGCACCAGTTGTTCGTCGCGAACGTCGCTGCGAAGCACGATGCAGGCCTTTATGCACTCGCCGGTGATCCCCTGCGGGTCGGGAATGCCTAGGCAAGCCGCGTCCGCGATAGCCGGATGCCCGCGAAGCACCTCTTCGATTTCTTCGGGACTCACCTTTCGACCGCCGACATTCACGACATCGGACTGCCGTCCGGTAAGATGGTAATAGCCGTCCGCATCGCGATAGCCGCGATCCCCCGTATAGAGCCAGCCGTTGCGAAGCTTCTGCCGCGTCAGTTCGGGCTGCTTCCAATACTCGCGCATGACCATGCGGCCCCGAACGACGATCTCGCCGCACGCTTCGTCCGGCAGGTCTTGCCCCTCCGAATCGCGCACGGCCATGTCCACATTGGGACCGGGGCGGCCAATCGACGTCAGGTGGTCGCGGTCGGCATGGTACTCGATGAATGCCGATCGCGACGCCTCCGTCAACCCATAGTGGTGGCAGAGACGCGCATTCGGCAACAGCTCCATGAGCTTATGCTTTGTATCCAGAGGCATCGGCGCACTGCCGATTTCGATATAGCGCAAATGCTCGCGGGCATCGCTCAAACGGTCCTTGGTCAAACGCAGGATCAAGTCGATCGCCGCCGGCACCAAGGCAAGCCCCGTCGCTTTGGCATCGAGAAGCTGTTTCAGCATCGCTGCCGGATTGCGCAAGCCGGCAAGCAGCAGTAGCGTATGACCGGCTTGGGCCATGCAGCGGAGACGCCCCAGCCCGAAGGAATGGCTCAGCGGCAGCGGTACAACTTCCAAGTCATCGTTGCGGGTGCCTACGAAGCAATTGATGTTGAGGGCTGCATTTGCCAGGTTGGCATGGGTCAGCAGCACCCCTTTTTTGCGACCGGTCGTACCCGTGGTGTAAATGAGATCGGCCGGCTCGTCCAACGCGACCTGCGGCGACGACAAAAGTTCGCACTCATCGGGGCGGCACCAAGCGGCCAGATTTGCAACGGCAATGGGCAGGTCCAACTCTTGCGCACACAATGCCAGCACGGCACCCGAGTCCTCGACCATCCACTTCGCGCCCTCGTTGGAAATATCGGCATCGAGCAACACGGCCACGCCGCCGGCCGCATGGACGGCAAAGTAGGCGGCCGCAAGCTCCGGCGAATTTGGACCACAAAGCACGACGCGCTCACCGCGGCTGCCCATCGCTCGCCGCATCTTTGCCGCCGCGCTGCAAACCATCCGCGCAAACGTGCCGTAGGAGATCGGCTCGACCGATGTTCGCAGCGCGACGCGATTTGGAAACGCATCGACGTGCGCAAAAAGTGATGCCAGGAGCGGCACGACTTCAGACCGATTTTTTTCGGGCGACGATTGCACGCACTGCTCCCACGCTGTCCAGGCCGACGATCTCGTCCATATCGAGACTAATTCCGAATCGCGACTCGATCTCCGTCACGAGATTCATGTGGCCGACGGAATCCCATCCCGGCACGTCGTCGTACGCCATCGCGTCGTGAATGGCAAAATCATCATGCAACCGCATGGCGGCTCGAAAAGCGTTCGCGATTTCATCCTGCACGATTGGCTCCATAATGCGCTAGTTCAGAGATTGATCGGTCCATCGCCATCGCCACGATTGAGGTGGAGTCGGTCGCCGGTCAAGTTGGACTCATTCAAAAGGTCGGTTAGCTTTCGCGAAGTGGCCAGGAGAAACGTCGAGGGCCCCGTCAAGAAGCCGCACTGTCTAAGAGCGGCCTGCCAAGTCGCATGGGATTGATTCGTAACGATTAGATCGACCTTCTGCATCCGCAGCAGCCGTTCGGCACAGAATACGACCTTGTCGGCATCCTTGGGAATTGCCAGGACGTCGACGATGGTTCCCAACCGCATGCCGCCGAAGTGCTTGTGGTGCGTGAAGTCCGTCGCTAGGAGAACCGCCCAGCCGATGGGGCAACCCGCTTCGGAAATTTTCATGCGGATGAATCGCGAATCCCCGGCCGGATAGAGGATTCTTAGGGTTGCGGCGTCTCGCACGGCGCAGTAACCGTAGTGCGGCGCACAGCGCGTCCAAACTTCGTCCGCCCAGGCAGAAAACTCGTCGACGATTTCTACGCTCAGGCTGCGACCGTCCGGAAGGCGGAAGCGCGAAAACAGATGGATCGCTTTGATTCCCAGCCAGCCGCCCCCGGAAAAAGCCAATGCGTCCATGAGCAACCGCCGCAGCGGCGAGTTTCGCAAGCTTCGGATGTTCCGCAGGAAACCGAAGGGCCGAATCACGCGAAAGAAAAATGGCACGGGGGCCACGCGCCATCCCGCCGCGCGGACCATGTGCGTAATGGCCTCGCTTTCCCCGCCCAGGCCCAGTCCATAAATCAACGGCTTTTGTCGAATGGCGTGCATGATCAACTGGGCACCGACGGCCGCATAGCCGCGGTTGACAATTCCTTCCGATATCGGCAGGGCAATCAAGCCGATCGATCGCGTCCGTCCGGAAATCGAAAAGTCCTGGTGCTTCAAGGCATAACAGCCGCGGACGGTGGCGTCGTCCTCGACGGCCAGGAAATACTGCATGAACAGCGTACGATCCGGTCGCGGCGGAAGCCAAGCGGGAACGTGACTCTCGGAGAACCCTTGCGTGGCACCGCCCGCCTTGAGACGGCCGTTGAAGGCGGTCACGGCAGCCTCCTTGGACGCATCGTATTCGACGATTCGCACCGCCATTATCGAGCCACTCCATGCTGCGCAAGCTTCGCTTTGATCGCACCAACGCTGTCGAGTTCGACGATCTCGTCCGGCGAGAACTGGACGCCAAACTCCTCTTCGAGCGACATCACGAGCGTGAGGTGATAGACGCTGTTCCAGGCCTCGATGTCCTTGGGAGACAACGCATCCGTACATGCCTCCCGCGAGACGCCAAAAAGACCGGAGAAGATTTTCCCGATTCGCTCTTGCATTGCTATTTCCTTCGTCTGGGAACTCGATTCGCCGGATGCCTATCCGCAGCAACTAGGAGAGTTCGTTCGACCGATTTGCAGACTCCACGATTGTGACGCGATAGAAGGCACGGACGTCGGACGACGCGAACGCTAGGTTTCGCTCAAAGCACTGGCCGTCCGGTGAAAGTTGGCCTGCGAATTCCATAAAGCCGTGCTCGGACAAGAACTTGGCACAGACTTGATTGCGGTTGCTGGGAATGTATTCCGCGCGGAGTACCGATTGTCCCGCTTTCCCAAGCCGTTCCAGGATCGCGGTCAGGAACATCGTCTCGGCACGCCGTCCGAGAGCCCGGCAACTCATCAGGAACGTATCGAGGCTGGGAATGCCGTCGGCAAAAGTAACGATGGCCAAGGCGATGCGGCCGTAGTCGCCGAATCGATCCCGCAGCGAGGCCAGGAGAATCATCGAGCCGGATTCGGCTAGGGCCAGCAACTCACTCGCGCTATGTCGCCGCGTCGTCAAGTTGAATTGATTCGTCTTTTGCAGCAACTGCACCGCGCGTTCGAGGTGCCGTTCCGGATGGAACGGCTCGATGGTCATCTCCAACTCCAATTGGCTCAGATAATCTTCGATCCGCGACGTGCCGGCGCGTGTCGCCTTGCGCCGTTGCTCTTGCTGATACATGGCAGCTTTTTTACGGTCCTCCACCGTGACGGCCAGCCGGTCGAGCCGTACGAGTGTCGAAAGGAGCTCGGGCAGCTTCCACGACTCCGCGGGAACCTGAGCGCACGCGACGCTTGGGCAGGCGAACTTGACTTGCTCGATCTCAAACGGGTTGTCGTCGATGAAGATGAAACTCTCCATTCCCAGATTCAATTCTTCGGCAATCGAGGCCATGTTGTCGGCTTTGCTCTCCCAGTTGGCGCGGACGGCCGCGAAATCGTCGTACTTTAGAACCGTCGCGGGGTGCTGGTCGAACACCGCGCGAATGTCCGCTTCGTTATTCTTACTGTTGATCGCTAGGAGAAAGCCCATGTCCCGCAGGTGCTTGAGTTGCCGTTGGAATTGCTGAAAACAGACGCCCGGATAACCTTCGCCGAGGCGAATGCCGTGCATGCCGTCTTCACCGACGATCCCTTGCCAGAGGGAGTTATCGCAATCCAGGACGATGCACTTGGCCGCGCCGCGATAATGTAGATGGCATAAGTCGGCCCACTCGCGGCAGACCCGTTGGAAGCCGACCGTCGAGAACGGCTGCAACGCCGTTGCCATATTGCGAGGCGAGTAGAACTGCGCCGCGCCGATTTGCTGAGCCAGGTAATCGAGATCGCAAAGCAGCATCCGAGGGTGCTCTTGCACCCGCGCGGCGAGAAGTTGATTGGCGCGGCCGATCGCGTAGCGGGAACTGGCGGCATTCTGCGATTGAAACCGCCTTCCCACCGAAGGCCCAAGAGGGCCGAAGTTGCATACAATCGTAAGCCCCGCGAAGCGTTCGGCGACCGTATCGAGGCACTCTAAAAAGCCTCGCATCGCGCCTTCCAGGTCGCCAAAGTTCGCCGTCGGATCGTCGAGGCCCGCCAGGACCGATTCCGCACGGACGAGAACGACGCAGACGTCAAACCCCCCGGCAAGCAGGAAGGAATCGGCAGAGGCTACCTCGAATTGATAATTCCCTAAGCCGCCCAGTTCGATTGTCGCGGCGAAATCACGTTCGGCAAAGGCCGCGATGATTTGCGGAACGAGCGGCTCGATGGTGACGCCTCGCAGGCAGGCGATGCGCAACGACCGCAGCGGCGGCGGCAGTTCCGCGGAACCGAGCAACGATTCGACTTCGCGCTGAATGCCCGCGGCATCGGCTAGGGAGAGTGGGTGGCCGGCAGCGGGAAACAGCCCTTTTAAGCGGGCATATCTGGGATCGCAATTGGTTTGAGACATCACGACTTCGATGCGCCTTCGGTCAGGGATGACTCGACGAGCTCAAACAACCTTAGCACGGGGCAAAAGAGCCAATCGTTGCGTCGGCAGCCGCAGGCCACGGCCGGCACCGGACGGGAAATGGGCATCAGCCCCTTACTCCTGCCCTCGCGGATCGCCGCATCGATATCCGGCACGCGAAAATAAAGGTGCGACAGTTTCGTTCCTTGTCTGAGTCGCTCTGTAACCGGGGATTGCCCGTTGCCCGGTTGGACCGCCTCCGTCCGCACGCCATGAATGGATAAAAATGCCACCGTGACTTTCTGAATGGCATCGACGTAGGAGTGGGGCTGCACCGGCAGCGAGTCCAGTGAGGCAACCGCGAGGCCGACATGGTCGAACTCGACCCCCGGACCAAACGAGTCAATCTGGTCGATAAAATCCGTCATTTCGTAAACCGCTTCTGTGGCATTATTGGAAGCTTATTGTATACCAATTGCGGCAGACAATCTAGCCGATGCCTTGGGACGACGTAGAGCCGACGCACGCTGCGACCAATTGCCGTGCCGGGGCATCCAGGTAGGTCTCGTGGGTCATTGCGGTTATTCGTCGAGCGGAGGCAATCGCGTTTCGATAGTCACAATCCTACGTCGATCCAACGAAAATCTTTTCCAGCAGCCACTTGCGTTCGAGACTGCGTCGCTGGGAACCGGTAATCTGAGGCGATTCCTTCGCAGCCAGCAAGTGATCGAGCAGTCGCGAAACGGGCACGAACCAGCCCCCCTTTCGCGCCAGACGCTCCATCAACGCGCGGAATCGCGGCTCCAGCTTGCCGTCCCGCATGAATCCGAAGGCAAAATGCGTATACATAATACATGCCCCGCCTTCCTCCTCAAGCCGATCCTGATGCTCCTCGGCAAGACAGCGGTTATACGCCGCGAGATCGATGCCGTTGGAGGAGGCAAACCACAAATTGACGTGCGGACGATGTGGATCGCGATAGGGCATGAAGGGGCATGCCTTCAAGGTGTTGATGTCCTGAAAAACAAAGTTCCGGTAGTACTCGATTCGCTCCTTGCAAAGATCGCCCCAAAAATGCGGATCGCCTTCCACTTGGCCGCGATAATGTCCGCGATTGCGAAACCGCGTTAGGAACGAATAGAGCAACGAGTGCAATCCCGACAATCGATTCTCGGCCCAATAAATTCCTTCGTTTTGGCCCGTATGCGTGGCACCCACCTTCGGGTCGCGTCCGAACAGTTTGGCAAAAGCGTCGAGACCTCTTCGGGTTTCTTCGCGACGCGAACTTTGCCAGCTTGCGCCGTGCCAGCCCAACTCGAATCCCCGATCTTGCAGGCCGTGAAGCCATTGAAGGTAGTCGGCGTCCTCGCAAGTCTGTCCGGCATTCGCGCCGCGCTTCGTATCGCCGCGCAAGGGCCAGCAGGTTTTTGTCGTGCGGAATCCCAGGTCGTTCAACAGTGCGTAGACCTCGCCAACGTTTGCCAGGGTTGCCGAGTCGGTGTCGTCAAACACGGTGAACGCAAACCGCTTTCCTTCGGGCCATTCGATGGGGGGATTCATTTGACTATCGGTTTCTCCGCGACCGCCATGCCGGCGCACACAGTGCGAACCACGTCAATAACGTGCTGTCGCTCATCGTCGCGCATGCCTGGAAAGAGCGGCAGGCTCACGCACCGCGCCCATTCCTCGGTTGCCACCGGAAGATGTTCCGGCCGCCATCCAAAGGTCTCTTCATAATACGGATGGAGGTGCAGCGGCCGCCAGTGGACGGAGCAGCCCACTCCGCGACTGCGGATGGCATCGATGAACTCGTTGCGATCGATGCTGAGTGTCTTGAGATTTAGTCGAATGGGAAAGAGGTGCCAGGAATGGATTCGATCCGTTGAGTCCAGCGGCAATTCGATTTGTTTTAGTTCCGCGAACGCATGCAGATACTGCCTCGCGATGGCCTCGCGCTGACGGCGCATTTCCTCGGCCCGCCGAAGTTGGCAATTGCCGATCGCGGCGGCAACGTCGGTGAGGTTGTACTTGTAACCGGCGGCGACGATGCGATAGTCCCAGGCACTGTTGCCCGAGTACCGCTTCCAGGCGTCGTGCGAGAGGCCATGCAGCGACATCTGCCGCATCCGCGATGCCAGACGTTCGTCGTCGGTGACGGCCATTCCGCCTTCGCCGGTGGTCATGGTTTTGTTGGCATAGAACGAAAAGCAGGTAACGGCCGCCGTGTTTTCGCCACAACGTCGCCACGGCTTCTCAGCGGTCGCACGATACGCGGCTGGAAACGCATGGGCCGCATCCTCGACCAGCCATAGACCCTGCTCGACGGCAAAAGCTTGCACGGCATCCATATCGAGCATCAGCCCGCCAACGTGGACGGGGATGATGCCGACGACTTGCAGCGACGAATCGAGCGGCGTGCGACCGGAACGAAGGTCGTCGATTTTGCGACGAGCGTCGGCGAGGTCCACGTTGAGCGTTACCGGGTCGCAATCGACGAGCAGCGGGACGGCCCCTTGGTAGCGGACGATTTCGGCCGTGGCGGCGAAGGT
>JANXOJ010000394.1 GCA_025353625.1 Planctomycetota bacterium
CTGGAGCGCGACCTGGAAGTTCTGTCGAGGGCGGTGCTGGCGTTGGTTGCCGCTACGCGAAACGAGACTTCTCATCGAGCAGCCGTACCTGATCTTCCAGCGACTGAACCCGCTGCGCCAGTAAAATGACCATTTCGGCCAGTCGGATGGTCTCGCCGTTGTGCGGCCCACTAGCAATGGCGCCGGCCTCGGATACGACCTCGTCGAGTGTTTTGTACACGGTTCTCATGCCTTTCTTTTTGTGAGGTTCTCTTGTCGCGGCAATAGGAGATTGCTCCGTCGAGATTTCCTCTGTTATGCTTTTTCAAAGTCCCGGTGAAACCGGGTTGTTTTCAATCGGAAGGGACGGTTATGGATGCTTCAAAGTTTGCGGAGTGGGAGGCGTTCATCCTAAAATTCCTGGAAGAGAACAGGCCGACTCTCGGGGAGGCTTTGGATCTGGGGGCGTTTTGGCACCGGGAGTGCTATAGGCGATATTGTCCAGCAGGCAGTGGAGCGTCGACTTCTGGAGCGGCTCCAAGTCCGGCGCCCACCGTTGAATCTGCTGTTTGACGTATTCAAATTGGGTCGCTTCCATTTTTTTCCTTTTTCAATTTGTCTTTTCCAAAGTCCCGGTGAAACCGGGGTTGTTTTTTCGTTGAAAGCGAGGTGTTTTATGGATCGTGCTCGAGTCAGTCTCATGTATGCAATTCGCGTCCATACGCTTTTACGCCGCGCGGTGCTGGAGGTTTCGGGTGCTATGCCCTTGGCTGGTCCTGGGATTGGAGTGGAGGAAGTCGTTGCCTTGGCGGTGCAGTTTTACGACTGGCTTGTCGATCACGATGGGGTGGCGCTCGACAAGGCCATCGCCTACCACCTAAATGTGAAGGTCTATACGGCGGTCGACTTGCTGGCGACGGCCGAGGTTTTCGAGCGATTCCTGCATCGATCCGATCCAGTTGGTGTTGCATGCGTCAATTAAGTTTTCCCTCTGAAAGCGAACTGTTTTATGGTGATAGGTCTTCATGAAGCCTTCTTTTTCTTTGCCGGTTTTTTGAGCTGCATCGTTCTTTATGCGGCGTGGGTACGCAGCCTGATGAAGTCGGAGTGGAGCTACGGTTTTTGCGCGGGGTCCAAACACGCGGGAGCGGATCGCCGGGGGATGCTCAAAAAGGCGATCGACTACCACGGACGCGGCATCGGCAGCGATCCGGAGGCGGTTGTCGCGAGTGCCAAGATTTTCGAGTCTTATATTGATGGAACTCATCTCAAATCCTCTGCACGGCTGCCAGAAGTTGCTCATTGAGGTTTTGCACGAAGGGACCGCCGTCGAAAATCTCCCGGCAAATCAGGCATCTCGGGTTTCCCTCCAAGCGTTCGAGGCTGAAGTCCGAACGTTTCGCGCAATTCGGGCATTTCAGCCGCACCGTGCTCGACCTGTTGATTGTCACGCTGCTCACTCCCGAAAGTCCTCGAACCAGTTTCTGCCTTCCCAAGCTCCGCCAGATCTTCAACCAGACTGTTTTAGCGATGAACGTTCCCCAACCCGTTAATGGCTCCATGCCGGTTTGCATCCCTTCTCGTTTCCTGGGTGGCTTTGCCGGCACCGAAAAAAACGTATTGCTCTGTCAATAGCGGATAGCCGCTCGCGTGGGCAAGTGACCTCGTCGCAGAGGCGGTCGATGGCATCGAACAGCGGGAGCATGACGGCAGCCCCACGATTTGATTTCGACGACGCAATTGCATTGCGCGCAGAGGTGAAGCCGCGCGGCGTTAATCGTGGATTCCGGAGAGAATCCGTGTTTCGGGACGTAGCTCAACTGGTTAAACCACCGGATCGACAGTCCGGTACTCTAACCAATTGAGCTACGCCCCCAAGTTTCCGCTTACATCGCGGAAACCAGAATTATACTTCATCCCGCATGAACGGCAAGAGGGAGCGAGAGAACCCGTGGCCTCGGGAATGCAGACGGTCAGTTTTCCGGCGACAATCGGCGACGTAAATCCTTTGCTGATAAAGCAAATCGGCCTGTAGAACGGTAGGGTGCCGGAAACGAACTGACCGGCGAATGCTGGGTTGCGCATAAAACCAAACCCCGGAAAACGCTCGCCGCGGACCTCGATTTGATTGCAAAACGCGCCATTGCCTGCTCCACCCACCCTACCGCGTTTGTAATGCCTCGCCTTAGCCCGCCGTTCAGCACAACACCCACAATGGGTGGAAATAACCGATTTTTGCGTCCCATAAAATGCGCCGCACCTTGGTTTTTGACCTAGACTTTTATGGAGCCCCTTTCTCCTAGCCTTGGGAAGCCGATTATGACCCATTATTTCAACCAATTGCTGAACGTCATAAACAATATGGACCGTCAGCAATGGGCTTTGGTCCTTGCCGCCGTAATTATCGCGGGTTTTTTCCTCTTAAGAGGGATGGGTTCGCGATCGAGCTACTAACATTTGGACGCGCGGCCGATGCAGATTTCGGTTCGGCGGTGAGTGCTCAAAAGCTCCGTTTTTCCAATATTGATTGACTGGCAACCGATATGAATTTTTTAGCGATACCCGTTCCAATCCCCGTGGCCTTGGCAATCGTGGCCTTGATTGGCTACGTATTTGGCCGTCGCACGTCGCAGCTGACGGTTCTAGGCAGCGGCAGTTCGAGTCGCGATTTGCGGCGAGCACAACTCGTGGCGGCGGAACTCGAAAAGATCGCCGAGGAACTTCGCCAAGCACTGGTCGGCCACCACACGAGCGTTACCAAATTTCGCGAACGCGTTGGAAAACTTAACGGCAACCAACAGGAAGCGGCGTGGAAAGATCTTTGCCGCGAGGCGGAAGACATTCTAAAGCCAACCCTCCGCTTGGCCGCCCAACTATCCAATGCCCACGACGAGATCCGCCGGCAAAGCGTCAACCTGATGACCTTCACCGAAGTTCGTACCGACCCGCTTACCGGCGTCAATAATCGCCGCGGCCTCGATGAGACCTTGGGAACGCAACTCGCCTTAATGAATCGCTATGGCTCCCGCTTCTCGATGGCCATGTTCGATATCGATCACTTTAAGCAAATCAACGACGGGCAGGGGCACCTTTACGGCGATCAAATGCTGACGCAACTCGCCCGATTGATGGACGAAACGGTTCGAGAAACCGACGTCGTCGCGCGGTATGGCGGCGAAGAATTCATGGTCATCATGCCGGAGACGGACCTGATCGGTGCCGCCACCTTTGCCGACCGTTTGCGCGCCATAATCGGCAAGGAAATGCCGCTGACGATTAGCGGCGGCGTGGCTGAAGCCCTCGACGGCGATACGCAAGAGTCGCTCTTCGCGCGTGCCGATGCCGCCTTGTATGGCGCCAAGGCGGCGGGACGAAATTGCGTTTTCCGCCACAACGGCGACGGGGCGGAAATGGTGGACCCGGAAATTGCGGTAGTCTGAGCAATACCGCGTTCCTCTCGCTCCGCGAAATGAGTACGTTGGCTCACAGCACCTCTCGACCGCGCGACTGCTTTTTGCGAATGGTCGCTCTGGCGTGCGCGGCAACGGGTCGCCAAAGGGCTTTCCAATCGATCGATTTGGGCGGGAACTCGGCCGTATAGGCCCGTATGAATCGCAAGCAAATCGCAGCCGTAATCCAGGGGTGCGCGGCGAGTCCGGCGGCAAGTCGGGCCAGGTCGCGTTCGCGGCGCGTGGCGGAGAGTTCGCCCCCTATCCGCATTCCTTCAAGATCAACGATATAAGTCGTCACATCAAGTGTGCCCTCGACGACGAGCAGATTCGCCGGTTTCAGATCGCGATGGCAAATGCCCGACGCATGCAATCGTCCGATAAGCCGGCCCAGGTCTGTTGCACAAAGCGCGGCGAGGCGAAGACGTTGGCCGATCGGCTTGTTGGCAATTCGCCAGCCGAAGAGGTGCAAGTTCTCCGACCCATCGATCCACTCCGTGGCCAAGTAGCTACTCGTGCCACCCCAGATTCGCGGCCAACAGGCCAGAAGAAGTCGCGGCGTGGCAATTCCCCTGGAATGGAGCCCTTGAGCGTTTTGCCAGCAGAGTCGGGCCTTGTTTGTGCGAAAAAAAGCCACCAGCGTCTTCAGCCCGCTGCGCGGCCGAAACTGCTTGTAGGCCACGCGGACGGTTCGACCTGCCCGCCCATTGAGCGGGAGCTCGGCCTCGACAATTTGGCTTTCGCGACCGATCTTGACCGCAGCGAAGCAGTATTGCCGCATCAAGTTGCCCGGTGCCGCCGCAATGGAAATGGCGGCCGCATGGGAAACCTCCGGGGCACACCAAAGGGTATGCGAGAGTGACCGCAAAGTCAGATGGTCGGATGTGTCTGAAATCATAGCTCCAGTGCTACCACGAATTAAGGGGCACGACAAGGCGACAAACGCCGTTTTGCCGCCAATGTAGTGGCTGGAAGTAATAACAAAGCTCGATTGGATTTGCACGGCGGATGGCGGTAATCTACGCCCCGCGGTTTACCGGGCGTCGGCGGCCGGCATTAAGGACGGGTTCCCGCCCGTGTGTTTTCGTCACCCGGCCCCACTCTCCCCGGAAAAGAAAAGGTGAAATCCACGAATGGCACTGCCGCTTACCAGTATTATACTGTACGGCGACGGGCGGCGTCGCGGCGGCCGCTGGCTTGACGCCCGGCAGCAAAGGAGAAAGTAAAATGGTAAGTGGCGGTCTGCCCCTGACTCCCCCCGGAACTCTCGCGTGAATACACGGCGACCTTCCTCGACATTTTCCGATCTCTTCCTGGGCATGCGCGGACTCCTTGGCTGGCATCCATTTTAAGGAGTTGCCCCGTCCGTGGAATCGGCACCACCTCCGTGTTCCTGATTGGGCACTGCGGTTGGTGAATATTATCCTGTGCGACAGGCGCGAGCCTGGCCGGCACGAATGGGTGACTACGACTGTGCGCGTTCGCGAAAGATAAAACGCAAACAAGACATCCGTGTCGAGAACATTTCGGCGAATCCATTCGCCGACCAGGGAGGCTCATTG
>JANXOJ010000398.1 GCA_025353625.1 Planctomycetota bacterium
TTTTGGCTCGCCGCGCTCAGTTGCCCAATATAGCCGAACAGCTTTCCATCGAGAAGCAGGCGGCACGAGGCACTGGGATCGAGCAATGCGACATCGGCATCTTCGACCCTCAGTCCCAACTTTGGATTCAGCGCAGCCACAATCGCTTCCACGACGCCAAGAACATTGCGGAAGGGGCGACCGCTATTCAATCCAAGCATCCATAATTCTTCCGGAAGCTTTTCGGCGGGCAAGTAAATCTTGGCCGTTTCAAAGAGCTCGATCGGGCTGTTGGACAGCGACTCGTTGGTCTTCCGAGCGGCGAGTAAACTGGGGATGAGGCTCGTCCGCAGACGATCGGCACCGCGAATCACCGCCGCCAAAGCCCTCAGCGGTTCGCCCTGCGTCCAAACTTGCACGGCTCGGGCGGACGCCTCATCGACCGCACTCAGCGTCAACGCTTCGTCGAATCCGGCGGCCGTTAGGATGTTGCGGACCTTGGATGCGACGCGATCCTCGCGACGCCGCGACGACGCAGCCATTGGCACGCTCACATCTTCCGGTATCTTGTCGTAACCGTGAATCCGAGCCACCTCTTCGACCAAATCAATTTCGCGCGTCAAATCCCGCCGCCAACTCGGCGGTACAACCGACAGCGTATCTCCCCGCTCCCGCGACTGTGCTTGCATGGTGCCGGCGGAAAGGGGCAGGGGGTGAGGGGAGCCTGGAATTGCCTCGGGTTCAGCATTTGTTTCCACATTTCCCAACGCCGCCAAAATCCTCCGCACCGTCTCCACCTCCACCTCGATCCCAAGAATGCGTTTCAATTGCGAGAGCCTCAGCACAATCGGCGCGCGACGTTGCGGCATCGCACCTACTTCCACCGCCCCCGCCGCTAGTTCCCCGCCCGCCGTCTCCAAGATCAACTCAGCACAGCGTCGGCTAGCCCAGTCGATGCCCGCCGGATCGACCCGACGTTCAAAGCGATAGGACGAGTTGCTATGCAGGCTCAAATATCGGGCGGTCGTCCGCACCGAGATCGGATCGAAATCGGCCGATTCAATCAGTATATCGCGGGTCGTGCTTGCGACTTCCGTTCCCGCGCCGCCCATCACGCCGGCGATGGCCACCGGCACGCGAGCGTCGGCAATCACGCACATTCGCGGCTCCAGGCGATACGTCTTGTGGTCGATGGCTTCCATCGTTTCCTCCGCAATAGGGCGGCGGACGATGATCTCAGGTCCGGACAGCTTTCCGTAATCAAACGTATGTAGTGGCTGGCCGCACTCCATCATGACATAGTTTGACGCATCGACGACATTGTTGATCGACGCAATCCCCACCGTTGTAAGGCGATTCACGAGCCAATCGGGACTCGGCCCCACGCGAACGCCTCGAACGATGCGGGCCGTGTAGCGCGAACAAAGATCGGGGCAATCGATCCGCACGCGGACAAGTTTTTCAACCGGCATCTTACCTTCTGCCGGACGTGCGGCGGGAATCTTCAAATCGCAATTCCATAGCACGGACACTTCGCGGGCGATGCCGATATGCCCCAAGCAATCGGGCCGATTGCTGGTCACCTCAAGATCGATCGCCAGATCGTCGCCGACGACGTGCGTTTGCTCATGGTTGAGGCCCGCCATCATGAGCCGCTCTTCAAGCTCGCGCTGCGACATGGAGAGGGGAACGTATTGCTGAAGCCAGTTCCAGGAAATGAGCATAGAGGGTACGGGGGTCAGGAAGAAATTTCTATAGGGAACGCGGCTCGGTGCCGCACCTGCTTTGCTGCGAAACGACGCGGAGGGCGTTCCCTACCGTCAAAACTGCTGCAAAAACCGCACGTCGTTCTTATAAAACTCGCGAATGTCGGTGACGTTATGCCGCCGCGCACAAACGCGCTCGATGCCCAAGCCGAAGGCAAAACCGGTGAACTCTTCGGGGTCGTAGCCGACGGCGCGGAAGACGTTGGGATCGACCATGCCGGCCCCGCCCATCTCGATCCAGCGGCCCTGCCAACTCATATCGACCTCGACGCTCGGCTCGGTGAAGGGGAAGAACGAAGGCCGAAAGCGGATGTGAACGTCGTCCTGGAAGAAGCTCTTGGCGAACAAACGCAGCACGCTCTTCAGGTCGGCCATCGTAATGCCGCGATCGACGAGCAGGCCCTCGATCTGATGGAACATCGGGTAGTGCGTGGCGTCGGCGTCGTCGGGCCGATAGACGCGGCCCAGCGAAATGATCCGCACCGGCGGCGGCGTGGTCTCCATCACCCGAATTTGTACCGTACTCGTCTGACTTCGCAGCAACAGCCCCTTTTCGTCCGCCGCTCCACCCAACCGTTGCGCCGTCGCAAGATAAAAATTATCCAACGGATTGCGAGCCGGATGCTCTAACGGGATATTCAATGCCTCGAAGTTGTGCCACTCGTCTTCCACTTCTGGGCCTTCGACGGCTGTGAAGCCGAGCCGGCCCATGAGATCTTTGAGTTCTTCAATCGTCTGCGTGATCGGATGGAGGTGCCCCAAACGTGGAGCCTCGCCCGGCACGGTGGGGTCAAATCGCGGACCATCGACCGGTGCAGAACCATTGCCGGCCAAGCGGGCTTGGGCCTCTTGGAGATCGGCTTCAATCTGCTGCTTGACCTGATTAAACCGCTGCCCGGCGGACGGCTTGTCGGCTTTATCGACCAGCCCCAGCCCCTTTTGCGCCGCTTTAAGCAGACCGGCCTTCATGCCGAGGAACTGAATCCGTGCAGCTTCAAGGGCTTCGATATCACTCGCAGCCGTAAAGACAGCTTGTGCTTCACGGCCGAGTTGATCGAGTTCGCAGAGAAATTGCGCCAATGCCATGGCCGCACTTACGCCGCTTTCGCGGGCAGCTTTGCTTTGACGGCATCGACAATGGCATCGAAGGCGGCCGCATCGTTCACGGCCAATTCGGCCATCATTTTGCGATCGAGTTCGATTTTTGCCAGTGCCAAGCCATTGATAAACACGCTATAGCTGATGCCCCGTTCGCGAACGGCCGCGTTAATGCGGATAATCCACAGCTTGCGGAACTCGCGCTTGCGGTTGCGACGGTCGCGGAAGGCGTAAACGCCGGCTCGAATGAGAGTTTCTTTGGCGGTACGCAGCAAACGACTACGCCCACCGACAAATCCCTTCACTTTCTTGAAGAGACGCTTCTTGGCCTGATTTCTGGCGGCACCTTTGACGGTACGCATGACGATCCCCTACTTAGTAGCTGTACCCGTTGAGGGCAATGTGCAAACGCTTGAGCTCGACACCATTGACGACGCCGGTGCCGCGGAGGTTCCGCTTTTGCTTGTGCGTCTTCCGTGTCGCCAAGTGGCTGGTGCCGGCCCGACGATGCTTGGCTTTTCCCGTGCCGGTCAGTCGGAAACGCTTTTTCGTTCCCTTATGCGTCTTCATCTTGGGCATGGCTATATATACCGTTGCAAAAGTTGTACTCGTGAAACAAGACCCGTCATTGTAAGTTAAACCACTGCTTTTTGGAAAGGGGGATCGCCGCACGAAAACCACAAAAAAACGTTGCGGGTCTACCCACCCGCCTTCCGCCACGATAAGCTAGCTATTGAACTACAGTTGTCATGTGGAAATTCGCTGCCATAAAACCACCCAACAGTGGGGCGTCCCCGCCCTAGGAGCTTGTCGTGACCTTCTCACCGCTTTTCGCCGCCCCACCCGCCCCTAGTGGGGTGCCGTGGCTGTATATCTCGATCATCGTCCTCATTGCCTTCCTCGCGGTGCTGGTTCTCATCGGCATCAGCTATGGCAAACTTTGGCTTCAAGCATATTTCTCCCGAGCGAATGTCACTTTGCTGAGTTTGGTTGGCATGAGCTTCCGCCGTGTGAACTCGCGGATCATCGTCACCGGCAAGATCATGTCGATGCAATCCGGCATCGGCGCGGAACACGAAACGGGTGTGACCACGCGGCGTTTGGAGGCCCACTTTTTGGCAGGTGGCGACGTTTTGAAGGTCATCCGTGCGATCATCGCCGCAAACCGCGCCGATATTGATCTCGATTTTGACCGCGCTGCCGCCATCGATTTGGCCGGGCGGGATGTGATGGACGCCGTGCAGACGAGCGTCTATCCCAAGGTGATTGATTGCCCCGATCCCAAGCGGTCGGGCCGAGGCACGCTCAGTGCCATTGCGAAAAACGGAGTTGAATTGAAAGTCCGTGCCCGCGTCACCGTGCGGACGAATCTCGAACAGCTTATCGGCGGTGCCACGGAAGAGACGATCATCGCTCGCGTGGGCGAAGGGATCATCACGGCCATCGGAGCGGCGGAGACTCACTTCGACGTGATGGAAAAGCCCGACAAAATTTCCAAAGCCGTGCTGGATCGCGGCCTCGACGCGCAAACGGCCTTTGCGATTGTCTCGATCGACATCGCCGATATCGACGTCGGCCAGAACATCGGTGCCCGGCTCCAGGCCGATCAAGCCGAGGCCGACATGCGAGTAGCCCGAGCCAAAGCCGAAGAGCGGCGCGCCATGGCCCAAGCCCGCGAACAGCAGATGCGCGCCCAAGTCGCCAAGAATCGCGCCCTAGTCGTTCTGGCCGAGGCCGAAGTGCCCAAGGCGATGGCAGCCGCCTTCCGCAAAGGAACGCTACTTACGGCCAACGGCCCGCATTGAAAGCACACGATCCAATGAGGCGCGTCTGGCTGCGGATCTCCGCCGAATAATGCCGTGAAGTTTCGCCAATATCGTTCGCTCCCTCCTCCCCGCATTGCGAGAAAGGCTTGCTCTGTCCGAGCGCGTCGAGAGAAATCTGGTCCCGCGGAAGCGTAACTTGAGTTAGGCCGCTTTCCGCTGCGGCGGGCTGAAGTCGAGCGACATCCGTTTGACGGGAACCTTCGATCGCACAAGGCTCGGCAGCAAGTGCTGTAGTCCCTCTATGCGGGTGACGATTTCGACGACGGCTTTGTTGCCGGCAAGGTATTGCGGATGATGTTTTTCGAGGACGTCGGCTTTGAGCCGCGAGAGCTGCGTCAGGCAGGCAGCCAATTCGGTCTCGCCGAATTCGCCCTGGTAGGCGGCCCGCTGTGCGTCCAGATCGAGGCTCGAGCATTCCTGTTGATACGTTCCCACTTCGACCTTGCGGCGGCGGACCCATTGCCAAGCCAGCAGCATCGCGGAGAAGACCGAGATCACGGAGCCCAGGAACCCTGCCGCTTTGGAGAGAAGACTCTGTACGAGCCACGGGTCGGCCCGGTGTGCGTAGGCCATCGTACCGCGATGCGGCGGATATTCGCCCGCTCGTTGGAGCAACGACGGATCGAGCTTCTTGACCCCGGCGCGGCGTGCAAAATCGCTTTCGTAAAAGACTTCTAGCAGCCGCTCAATCGCCACGCGATGCACGGCGCGGTGTGCGATCAACACGCCCCGCACGCCGATGGTGTGCAACGTCTTTGCCGGCACGGCCGGGTTGACTCCGTAGGTATCGGCCGGAATGCAAATATCTTCAAACGACGGCTTTCGCAGCGACATCGATTCGCCCATCGGCAGTTCCATAAGCTGATAACCGAACTGCCGGGCGAGCTTGTCGCCCAGCGGAGAAGGCAACGGCGATAGCGTGAAGATTGCGTCGGGCATGGTTTCCGGCGGCGATTTAAGGATTTGCTCGTAGGTCCGTGGGTCGTTCAAAAAATCTTTGTTCGCCGTCATGCCGATGAACCGCAGCACCTCTTCGGCCACGCAATGCACGCCCGTGCCGGTGGAACCGAGAAAGATCGTCTTGCCGCGCAGCCCGGCGATTCCTCGTTCGCAGACTTCCGGTTTGGCAAAAAGATGAAGCGTCTGACATTCGAGCATGGTGACCTGCCGGACCTTTTCGGCTTCGACGGCCAGCCCGGCCGGTATGATGGCGGCGTCCAATTCGTGGCGGCTGACCTGCTGGATCGTTTCCAGAGCTTGATGGGTCCATTGGACATCGATCACAAGGTCGCGCGATTGGGCCTCGTCGCAGAGGATGTCGGTCAGCCCTTCGCGATATTTGAGTTCCATGCCCGCTCCGAGCTTAAGTTCTTCAACCTCGGTTTGATTGAAGTAGTACCAAAGGCCGACGGCCGCTGCCAACGCTAGCAGTGCCAGCACGGCGAAAACGTGCTGGCTGATACGCCTGGTGGTGGGTAGTGATGGAAGCGATAAGGGAAGGCTAGCCATAATGGGCCCCTGCGCGTGAATATGACAATAACGTACCCATTTCGCTCCGCGAGATGAGACTCCGTTTTTTCGCTTTGTTAGCCCGCACGGCATCTCGCGGAGCGAGATGAAACCGTTCGCGAACCGGTGGCAACTTATCCGCGAAATTGCCCAGATTGTCAAGATGAATCTGAAGTTCCGTTCTGGTGGACGAGAGGGCGTAAACGGGGCCGTTATTCTTCCGTTGGCCCAGCGGGCGAGCCTTCCCAAGAGGTATCGTTCGGCAATCGCTCTCCCTTGGCTACCAACGTGAGCGGACCCAGTCGGACGCGGTCGCCGACCACGGTGTCGTACAGCACCGTCGAACTCGCCCCGATCGTTGCTTGCGCGCCGATCTCGACGCGACCGATCTTCATCACGCGATCCTCAAAGAGATGCGTTTGCGGGCCACACCAAGCGTTCAACTCGGCCTCGTCGCCAATTTGCACGCAGTCGAATTCCGTGAGGTCGGTTGTGTCGAGATAAACGCCGCGGCCGATCTTAGTTCCCAGGATCCGCAAGGCCCACGGCAGAAGCGGCGTGCCGCGTAAATGTGCCAGGAAATTGGGCACGGCAAGCGACTCATAAACGTTCGTGACTGCCTCGCTCAGCCAGACAAACGGCGTCCACATCGGCGCGGCCATCGGGCGATAGCGGCCCACGAGAATCCACTTGAGGGCAACCACCAGCAAGAATGAACCCAGCCCGAAAATCATGCCGGAGAAGGCCAACGTATTTGCGACCTTAATCCACTCTTCTTCGCCGGCAATCGGCATCACGATCTGCACGATTAAATAGCCGGAGGCGATAACGAAGGCCAGCGGCAGCACGATCCGCATCGACTCGACCATGGCGCGGCCCAACTTTCGCTTCCACGATGGCCGAAAGGTCAACCTTTCCGGGAAGCCTTCGATCGTTTCGCGAGCGGGCAGCAAGATCGGCGGCGATCCCATCCAGGTTTGGCCCGATTGCAACTGGTCGTTCTCCGGCGTCCGGGTTTGCACGCCGATGAGAACGTCGTCCGGCAGCACCGCGCCATCGGACACATAGGCTCCATTGCCGACAAACGATCGATTGCCAATAATTGTCGGCTTCAACACGAGCCAACCGCCGCGTTGCTCTTCATCGCCGAGGATCACGCCATCGGCAATAAACGTGTCGTCGCCCAGCGTCAGCAAGTCGGGCGTTATGCCGACCGCCGTGGATATCTCGGCATGTCGTCCGACCTTGGTGCCCATCAATCGCAGCCAAGCCGAAGCAAACGACGACGCATAGATGCCGTGCAGCAAGTCGAGGCTGCTGTCGAGAACGCGATTCAAAAGCCGAGTCCGGCAGTAGCTCATGCCGTAGATCGGAAATGTGCCCGGCTGTTGTCGCGGCAAGAACAGATACCGCAGCCCGGCCGCGAGAAGGATCGTAAGGGTCATCAGCACGAGACTGGCCGGTATACTCAGCAGAAAGTAAAGCCCGAAGGCTTGCGGTAGGTGGGCTTGGTTTTCAAAGAGATCCCAACTGTTGGCATCGACCCAGTCGATCAGGATAAAGCCGGGAAAAATGGTGAGGAAGAAGAGCGTTGCAATCGCCATGCCGGCGAAAAGAAAGAACACCGATTGGACCAACTTGGCCAACGCGCCGAAGCGGGGACGCGGTGGCAGCGGCTCGACGACTCGATCCACGCGGCGGGCAGGCGCGCCTTCCCAATTTTGTCCTTCCGGCACGGTTTGTCCGGCTGTTAGGGCCGAAAGTCCGCCCAGCCGCGCGCCGTCGCCAACCGACGTGTCGTTGTAGAGCGCGACGTACGAATCGATGGTCGCTTCGCGGCCAAAGTGGATTGGCCCCAGAATGAGCGTCCCCTGCTCGACCCGCGCATTGGCACAATGCACGCCCGTGCCGAGGCTTGCACCGTCTTCAATCGTAATCAAATCCGGGGCACGGATATAGGCCGAATCGATAATCACATCGCGACCGATCTTGGCCCCCAACGCCCGCAGAAACCAGCACAAGGCGGGCGTTCCGGTAAGCAGATTGACGGGCGGCAATTCGCAAAGGCGATCGGCCAGCCACCAGCGGAAATAGGTGAAGCCCCACAACGGATATCGCCCTGCTTTCAATCGCCCGGCGACGATCCACTTACCGACGATGGCCAACGGAAAGAGGCTGATCTCGGTCAATAGAAAAGCGACCACGGAGTAGCAGGCTGCCCCCAGGAGACTATCGCCTTCGTCGCCGGTGAAATAGTGATAAACAAAAAACGGCATCAACCACGAGGCGATATGGATGAGCATCAACCAGGGGATAATGGCGGCCTGAACGGCACCGCACAACCATCGCCGCTGCCAGGGTACCGCCGAACGCGGTGGCGGGACGGCCGCTTCATGCTTCGTGCGTACCGCGCCCATCCGCACGGCGATGGCTTCGAGCCGCCGCTCGCGATAGACATCTTGAATGCTCAGCGTTGCATAGAATGGATTGGCCCGCAACGAAGAGACGAGCCGGGCCACGAGTAGCGAGTGCCCGCCGAGATCGTCGAAGAAATCGAAATCTTCGCGGAGAGCTTGTCCGGGGAACAGTATCCGCACCGCCGCATAGAGGGCATCTTCGTCCTCATTCCTGGCGTCGGCATCTTCTTCAGAATTCAGTGCTGCGGCGGCCTGGAGCGGCATCGATCGCAAGACCTTGCGATCGATCTTGCCGGAGGTCAATCGCGGCAGTTCCGGCATAATCTCGAACCGCCCCGGCACCATGTAAGGCGGCAGCCGTGCGGCAAGCCCGCGACGCAGTTCGGCGACATGCACGGCCCCTTCGGCACTGGGAACAATGAAGGCGACAAGTTGTTCGATCTCGGCGACGGGCCGCAGCACGGCAGCCGCAGCCGCAACGCCAGGTTCCGAGCCGATTGCCGCCTCGATCTCCGAAAGCTCGACGCGGTATCCGCGAATCTTCACTTGGTCGTCGGCCCGGCCCAGGTAATGCACTCGTCCCCGTTCGTCGATCCGCCCCAGATCGCCGGTGCGATACATGCGAGCTTCGTCGAGATTCTCGGCAGCCGGGTTGGCGATGAACTTATCGTTCGTCAACTCCGGCTGGCCAAGATAGCCCACCGCCACGCCGGGGCCGAAGAGACATATTTCGCCCGTCGCGCCTTGTGGTAGCGGTTGCATCTCGCCATTGAGCAACAACACGCCGTAGTTCGGAAGCGGCTCGCCAATCGTCACCGGCCGACCGGGTAAAAGCGTCTCGAGCGTGGCGGATACGGTGGCTTCCGTTGGCCCGTAGGTATTGAAGAGTTTCCGTCCCGGCCGAGTCAGGCGATCGACCAAGGCATCGGGACACGCCTCACCGCCGAGGTTTATCAGCCGCACCGTCGGCAAGGGATCGTCGATCAAGCCCATCAGGGTCGGCACGGCATGCACGACCGTGATGCGATGTCGCTTCACGGCGGCTGCGATTTGTTCCGGATCGGCCACGCAGTCCGGCGGAGCAATCCACAGCGTCGCCCCCACGAGGTAGCTGATCCATATCTCCTCGAACGACATATCGAAAGCTACTGAAAAACCTTGATAGACCCTGTCGTCTTCCGTGATGCCCAGTACTTCATTCTCGCTCCGCAGGAAGTGGCAGATGCTGCGATGCGTGACCACAATCCCTTTGGGTACGCCCGTCGAACCCGAGGTGAAAATCGCGTATGCCGGGCGTGTGGAAGTGGGCGACGTTATTCTCTCCTCTGCCGCGACCATTTCGCCGGGTGAGGGCGATTGGAATGTGAGTGCGGTGCTTTCTCGTAAATCCTCAACGTACCAAACCGGCACCGATATCTCTTTCAGACTTTCCGCGCACGCACGAGTCGTCAACAGCCCGCAAGCCCCTGCCACCTTCAGGCAGACGTCAACCCTTTGCGGTGGCGTGTTGGCATCCATCGGCAGCCACGACGCCCCCGACTTGGCAATCGCCGCTTGCGCGATGAGAAGTTCGGCCCCGCGCGGCATATACAGCCCGACGTGCCGTTCCGCCGCCGCCCCAAGGCCCTGCAGTGCGATTGCCAGGGCATCGCTTTGCGCATCCAATTCGCCGTAAGTGACCTGCTGATCGCCCCAGATCAATGCCGGATGATGCGGTCGCCGCTGGGCCGTTGCGCGCAGAATATCGCCCAAACATTCCTCACGCAATAAATCGGGACGTGACGGGCCGCGCAACAGCATACAGAAACCAAACCGACAGGGATGAACGACTACTCCCCGCTCCCGCGACCAACGGTACATGGTGCTCGGGGAGAGGGGCAGAGGTAATTTTCCACGAAATCAGGCAGTGGATTCTTGGACGGACACTACCGTGCAATCCGTGGCCATCGCAGAATTTTCCACGATATCTACAACCTCTTCGGGAGCACCCAGTAAACCAACTCCCTAAAAGGCTTAGCCGCTATTATAACGTTAAAGAAACAGAAATGTTGTTCATCCGAATCCTAATGTTTTCTGTCTTGGGGGACCGTTTTATCGAACCCCCTTTGGACACCGAACGCATGCCTTGCACAAATCCAATGTGGCTGCCTACTTCTCAAACAACGCAGATCCAATCCGCACGATCGTCGCTCCTTCATCGATGGCGATTTCAAAGTCGCCGCTCATGCCCATCGAAAGTTCGGTGAGACGGACGCCGGTCGGGCAGGTTGCTTGCAAGCGATCGCGTAGGGTTCGCAGCATCGCAAAGTCGCGGCGCGCGGCGGCGGCGTCGCCTTGAAGTCCGGCCATGCACATTAGGCCGTCGATTGCTAAGTGGTTCAGCCCAGTTAACGTCGGTAGCTCGCGCTCGAGCTCGTCGGGCGTGAATCCGTGCTTGGCCGGTTCGCCCGAGGTGTTGACTTCAAACAAGACGTGTACGCGCGTTGTAGGGTTGGGGGCCAACCAGGAAGGAGTCGGTGATTGCAACTCGGCTGCGCTCACCCCCGGCCCCTCTCCCCGTATACCAGGTAACGACGGTCGAGGGTGAAGGGAGATTTGTTTGGCGGCTGAGTTGATGGCTTCGGCTAGGCGGAGGCTGTCGACGGAGTGGACGAGCGAAACCAGCGGTAGGGTTCGTTCGACTTTGTTGCGCTGTAGATGGCCGATCATGTGCCAACGAACGTCCGGAGAGGGGAGTTGAATTCCCGCCCGATTCCAAAGCTGTTGCGAGCGGCTCTCGCCTAGGTCGGTGCAACCGGCGGCGACTAAGGCGTGAATTTCTTCCGGGCCAACGTATTTCGTTACGGCAACTAGCCGAACATCTTCCGCACATCGGCCCGAGCGTGCTGCGGCGGTCGCGATGCGTTCGCGGATTGCGGCGACGTTTTGGGAAATGTGGGGAAAGAGGGGCGTCATGTTCGCAATGCGTCTGCCGATGGTGAGTCTTCGTTTCTCGACGCCACCCAGCCCATCTCCCATTTCATTTCGCCCAACGAGATGAGTATGTAGATCATTCCGTCTCCACGCGGACCATGGCTCGATCCGCGTTGGCGAGGACCAGGCACGACGGGTTGCGTTGGGCCAATCGAATCAGTTCATCGGGGCCGTCGAGGGGCATCATATCGAGGTCTTCCACTAGGTTCGGCTTGAGCTTACTGAGCAAATAGACGCGGCTATTCTCCAAGGCATGGGCAAGCTGCATCGCGGGCACGGCATCGCTCGGGTTGTCGCGGCGGATGTGTCGCAGGGCCTCGTCGCGCGACTGTGCCGCCAGCATTCGCTGGATCGCCGGCCCCGGCTCGGCGGCCAGATCGCAGCAAACGGCAATTCCGCCACCGTCTTCAACCAGCTGCGCACCCATTTCCAGCGCGCGGCCGACGTTCTCCCAGGTTTGATTCGATTCGTTTCCTTCAATCGCGGCAATCACGAGTTTGGGCCGGTCTTGCACGGAGCTATTCCAAATCTCGCGATAAAGCTCGCGACCGCGATGGCGAACAGCATCCGATTGGCCGGCAAGAACGTGCATGATCCGGTCGCCGGCGGCCGGGATCACCTGGATCGTGAAGTTTACGCCCAATATCCATGCGACGTGGTTCACTTCGTGCTTCAACTCGCGATGGTGTCCGTTGCTCGTCAAGCTATCGGACTTGCGAAAACGGGCTTTCGTCTTTTGATCGGAATACTCCGGATAGATGGAAGAATGGATGCCGAAGTAACCGGTGGTCTTCTCGCGTTCCATGCAGCCGATGGGCAGCACGATGTCGGCATCGGTCAGCACGCGATTGAGAAGGATCGGTTCGCCACCCTCTGAAGCTGCGAGGTAAGCCAATCCGCGTCGATTTGCCGATTCGTGCTTTATCAGGCGGATACGTTCGGCAACGATGGGCCGCAACAGATGCAAGGGGCTCTCGATATCGGTTGCCGAATCGCTTTCCGAACGCAGAACCGTAATCCCATCGGGGGCGATCCCAGCCGCCAGGAGCGTTTCGACCACTGCTGCCGTAACTTGGGCGATTTGCGGTATCCCGGAGCCCAAAGGTATTACCACGCGGTCGCCGGGCGTCGTCATTTGACTTAGTGGCGGGTAGTCTAACGGTTGTTTCAGTGTGTCGGCGACCGCGGCCGCTGGATTGTGCAGCGGTTCTCCCTGTGGAATACCGCGTATTTCTGGCGGCGATCCGGCGGCAAATGGTAACGTGACCGACGAGCCGGTCCCGTAGTGCAAAACGGGCATTGAGGCAGTATGTGGAAACCGGGTAATTGGGTAAAGCAGAATTCACAGCACCCTATTATCAATGCTTTCGCTCGCAGGTCAAGAAGTCGAGCTTTACCCGGAAGGCAAGATTGAAAATAATGAGGCCGTTGCGGTGTTTTAATCTGCTTAGGTACAGGCGACGTTTTATGATGGTTCAAAGTAAAGAGTTCGTGGCAATTCCGGTTGTCGGTTGGGTGGCGTCGATGGGCACCGTCGCAACCCTACGCGGATTCCAGGAAAAATTCCGTGTTCTCGTTCGATATTCCCTCACATCCGGCCCCTCTGCTGCGTATGGGAGAGGGGGGATGATATTGATTGTATGCTTCAGTTTTCTGCTCGGTTGCGACAACGCGGGACCGCAATCGGGTTCGCCCAAGGGTTCCGCGCAGGCGGCCAAATCGAGCGTCAGCCCTATCTCGCAAAATACTGGGGCGGAAACCGCACAATCGGTTTTGGACAAAATGGCGGCGGCATACCACAACGCCACGAGTTACGAAGACTTCGGAACCGTGGAACTTCGCGACGAAGGTTCGCCGGGCGAGCCGCAGAGGGCCAGTTTCAGCCTTGCTACCGAGCGGCCCAACAAACTGCACATGAAGTTCTATCAAGGCGAAGTGGTTTGCGATGGCAAGCAATGGTACGCCTTCAGCAAGCAGGTGCCCGGCCAAGTGATGTTGCGCGAGGCCCCCGCGAAATTGAACCTCAATCAGTTGCTCGTCGATAACGTGATCGGGCCGGCTTTGAATAACGGCTTTGGCGGTTCATCGCCCCAGTTCCTCCTGTTGTTCGACGACCAACCGCTCAAAACGCTTACGGCAAATGCCGGTGAAGTCACGTTGGAGGAGCCGGGCCGGATCGGTGACTATCCTTGCTATCGCGTCCGCTTCACGCGGGCCGACGGCGTTGGCGAATACTGGATCGACCGAGCAACTTTCGTAATGCGGCAAATGTCGTTCCGCGTCGCGTCCGCGCCGCAAGATGGTCAGCCCGCCGCGCCGCCGGTCACGTTCGTGGCCAATTTCGAGCATGCTCAGTTCAACACAAAGATTGACCCCGTGGCCTTCAAGTTCGAGATCCCGCAGGGCGTCGAGCAGCGGCGAGCATTGATGTTCCCCAACTCCAACGATCTGCTCGGCAAGCAGTTGCCCGACTTTAAGCTATCGGACATGCAGGGCAAGGACTGGAACGGCCAGTCGCTCGACGGTAAAATTGCCGTGCTTCACTTCTGGCGGGCGAACAGCGACGAGTGCAAGGCGGTCGCATCGAGCATCCAACAGCTTTACGAAAAGTTCAAAGACAACGACAAAATCGTCGTCCGTGCGGTAAATATCGACGATGCGAAGCTCGATGCCAAGACGATTGAAGATGCCGCCAAGCAGCTTGGCCTTTCGGTGCCGCTTCTGCGCGATTCGGCAACGGAGGCGGCCAGCTTTCTCAAGCTGCCTCCGCCGCCGGCGACGCTCTTCGTCGATGCCAAAGGCGTGTTGCAGGACAGCATTTTGGGCGGAAATATTGTGGCAGCGGCGGCCGCAACGCGGAAAGTGGAACGACTCTTGGAGGGCGAAAAGCTTGCCGCAAAGGCGGAGGAAGAGTATCGCCAACAATGCAAGAGCTACGAATCGCAAGTTGATCTGGCATTCAAGGAACAGTCGCAGACGACGACCGTGGAGCAGGCCCCAACGAAAATCGCCGCCAAGTCCGCGCCTGGAAAGCTGCGCATGACGCCGCTTTGGCAGTGCCCGTTTGCCAACCCGGTGGGCAACATTCTGATTCTCACGTCGTCCGGCGACAAAGCGCGGATATTCGCTATCGATGGCTTCAAGGCCATCTCCGAGATCGGCCTGGATGGCAAGATTGTGGGAACCCACAAAGCGAAGCTCGCCGAAGAGGAATTCTTCATCGTGCTGCGAACCGGTATCGGTCGCGACGGCAAAAGGTATTTTGCCGCCTTCGCTCCCGCCCAGCAGCGGTTCCATCTGTTCGACGAGAACTTGAACTACGTGCTGAGCTACCCGGAAAATGCGTTGGTGAATACGCACGCCGGTATCTCCGATGTTGAACTGAGCGATCTCGATGGCGACGGCGTTTTGAAGGCGTATGTCGGCTACCACGGTATCGTCGGCGTGCAGTGTGCTTCGCTCGACGGGCGTCGGCAATGGTCGTGCCGCAATCTCTTGAACGTCTCGCGCATCGTGCCGGGGCCGGTCGGTGCGCAGGGAAGCCGCGAGTTGTTCTGCGTCAACGATGCCACGTCCATCGCAGTGATTGATGCCAAAGGAAATCTGCGCGACGCAACGCACAGCCCCGGCGATGGCTACTTGTACTACTTGACGAGGTCGGACGCTACTGCCGATGGCAAGTTTCCGTGGTGCGGTATTACATTCGATCCCAATCCGCAACAGCCGCTGACGGGCCGGTTTTCCGCGATTGGCATGAACGGCCGCGGCGAATTGAAATGGAACTATGCCTTGCCGCCCGGTTCGCAGCAGGCCGTTGATGCAATCGTCGCCGGCCGCTTTCTGCCCGGCAAGGATACCCAGTGGATATTCCCTGCCAGCGATGGCTCGATCCACATCGTAGCGGCCGACGGCACGCCGATCGACCGCTTCAACTACGGCACGCAAGTCAGTGGGTTAGCCGTCGTGGAGATCGATGGTAAACCGGTTCTCTTGATCGGCTCGCAAAAAGGGGTTGAGGCTTTGAGGGTGGAGTAGCAACGATTTACATTTTGATTCTGGCGTTGAGGAAGGATGCAGTACGAATCCCGCCGTTCGCCTATCCCAGAAGGTTCTTCCGCGCCAGTTCATAAAACCGTTCCAGACCTTCATGCTGTCGCGGGCCAAGGTGAAACTCCAGGTTGTCGCGGAGATAGCGCAGGCAATCGGCCTCGGGCAGGCCGACCTCGGGGGCGGCGCGTCGTGCGATCTCCGCGAAGTGTTTGATGCCTTCGTCGCGCGCGGCGGCTAGGGCCTCGTCGAGCGGGGCTTGCTCGACGTGCGACCGCGCGGCCCAAAGCGCAAAAACAAACGGCAGGCCGGTCCAGCAGCACCACTCTTCGCCCAAGTCCCAGACGAAGGAGTAGTCTTCCTGCGGTGCCAACATGCCGCGATCTCCGATTACAACCATCGCGTCGGCGGTCGAGTCAGTCGGCGCAGCATCCAGCGGCAACGGTTGCAAGCGGGGTCTGAGTCCGTGACGTTCAGCCAGCAGAATCTGGGCCAAGGCCGCACTTGTGCGCGAACCTTCGTCGAGTGCCAGGGTCTGCACGCGTTCGACCGGCACGCGAGAAAAGAGCTTGACGCTCAACACCGGCCCGTCGCAAGCAATGGCCGCGTCGGACGCAATCCGAAGCCCCGGCTGCCGCAGATACTCAATCGACGGGATCAAGGCCACGTCGAACCGCCCCGCAGCCAGCCCGACGGCCAAGCGGCTGGGGAAATCGACGACAATTTCCGCTTCCGGCAGGAATTGCGGCAGCGCAAAGATCAACGGGCGGGCGTTTAGATACGCGACCGCTCCAACGGAGACTTTTGAATTGGATCGACCGATTTTAGACACAATACCCCACGCACATAAAACTCGGGAGAACCGCAACGTCGAGATTTTACAGTTGTCCCCGATATAAAACGGGCCATTATAGCCGGTGCGAAGGGGTCGTTGTAGGGCCGGGGGCTTTTTTAGCCACAGTCGGCACAAGGAACCTGAAGAGGTTGGAAGGCGATGAGTACGTTGCGATATCCCCCGCACAATCGGTATTATCGCGTCAGGTCATCTCGGGATTTGACCGGACCTGGGAAGAAACGTACTCTTACCTGAGACACATTTGCCGCGAAGTTTCCACAATTAGACGTCCACCTATGACACCCTCCATTGCCGACACGAGCCCGTTAGGAAATGTTTCCGGGATCGAAGCCGTTGCCCTGCCTCCGCAAGCGGCTGCCCAGAAGCCGGCCGCCGATGCGAAGCTGGACGCCTTGGTCCATCGCATTCGCTCCATGACTTCGGGCAATGAAACGGCGTTCGCCCCCAAACCGCCGGTCCCACCCGTTGCCATCGCAGTGCCGCCGGCAACCGTCGCCGTGCCTGCAAGAGGACCGATGGCGTCCACCCGTTTCCTACCCAAGGAGCCGACCTCATTTCGTGCCGCAGGTTTGACCGATAGCGTGGCCGAGTCGCTCGCGCTGAAATTTCTCCTGGCGCGCGGCGATGCCACGGGCCGCGACGTTGCCGACCAGATCAAGATGCCGTTCCTTCTCATCGACGAACTGCTGCGGGCATTGAAGAACGATCAATTGGTTGCCCACCGTGGCGGCGCCGCGATGAACGATTTTCTCTATCAACTGACCGACCTTGGCCGCGAACGGGCGAGACGCTATTGGAACCACTGTACTTATTTCGGGGCCGCGCCCGTCGCGCTGGAAGACTATATCGCTAGCGTAAAGGCTCAGTCGCTCGCGGGCCAGCAGACAACCGCCGAGCATTTACGACGCGCGTTCGGCGATCTCGTCCTGAGCCAGAAGATGCTCGATCGGCTGGGGCCTGCAGTGAATTCGGGCCGGGGGTTGTTTCTCTTTGGCGCTGCCGGGAACGGCAAGACGAGCATTGCGGAGCGCGTCACGCGGGCCTTTGGACCGGATATCTGGATTCCCCGCGCGATCGGCGTGGACGGCGAGATCATGCGGGTCTTCGATCCGGCCGGGCATGAAGAGTTGCCGTTGGAGGCTTGCGATGGCCTCTACGACAATCGGAAGATCGATCGCCGCTGGGTGCGAATTCGCCGGCCGACGTTGGTCGTCGGCGGTGAATTGACGATGGCCGCCCTGGAAGTGACCGTGAACAGTTCCACCGGCATCAGCGAATCGCCGTTGCAAATGAAGAGCAACTGCGGCACGCTGGTCATCGACGATTTTGGCCGGCAGCGGATGCGGATCGAGGAACTGCTCAATCGTTGGATCATCCCGCTGGAACGCCGCTACGATTTCCTCAACATGCCCAACGGCAAGAAAATCCAGGTTCCCTTCGACCAGTTGATTATTTTCTCGACGAATCTGGAACCGCGCGATCTGGTCGATGAAGCATTTTTGCGGCGAATTCCGTATAAAATCGAGGTACTCGACCCGAGCCTCGACGACTTCAAGAACCTCTTCCTTTCGCTGGCCGCGAAGATGGGCTTTCCCGAACGGCCCGAGGTGCTCGAGCATCTGATCGCAACGCATTACGTGCCAAAGAAGCGGCCCTTCCGCTACTGCCAGCCCCGCGATCTGCTCTTGCAGGTAAAAAACTTTTGCAGCTATAAAGACTGTCCGCTCGATATTACCTGCGACACGATCGACATGGCAGTGGAAAATTATTTTTCCGTGATGTAGCGACGTACGCATCGCACTTTGCGAGATGAAATTAGGCTATTCTGCTCGGCGCATCGGATCGACCTGTCGCGGCGCGAGAGGAGTCTGGGCATCGTCATGCCGGAACGATTATACTGGGAATAAGATTTCGTCGCTCTCGCATCTTCCTATCGCACATCGATTTGCCAACCAAAAACTTCACGTCCGACGCCGCTTGCCCTTGGCCCGTTCCGCCCGATTCGCTCGATCTGCCCAAGGGACTGGTGCATCTTTGGTGCGCCGACTTGGATCGTTCCGAGGAGTCGCTGGCACAACTCCGCGCGCTCCTTTCAGACGATGAAAGGCATCGCGCGGATCGCTTTCGGATCGGATCGTTGCGCGATCGCTTCGTTGCGGGGCGGGGCATGCTTCGCGCGATTCTCGGCAAGTATCTTCAAATGGATCCGGCCAACTTGCGGCTTAACTATCGGGCCCACGGTAAACCGGAACTTGCACCGATATGGAAAGCGCGCGGACTGGAGTTCAATGTATCGCATTCCAATGGCCTGGCGATGTTCGCGTTTACTCGGGGGCGCGAGATTGGCGTCGACGTTGAATCGATTCGGCCGATGCCCAATGCAGCAGGCATCTTGGAGCGATTCTTTTCCGCCGAGGAAGTAGCTCAATGGCAGTGCCTTCCGCCGGAGCAGCAGTTGCAGGCATTCTTTCATGGTTGGACGTGCAAAGAGGCATGGATCAAGGCCGTCGGCAGCGGGCTTTCTTTTCCACTAAGCGAATTCTGTGTTTCGCTTTCGCCGTTGGAGCCGGCCCGCGTACTGTCGATTCAAGGCGACCCGCGGCGAGCGGCCGAGTGGTGGCTGGAAAGCTATGAGCCGCGCGCGGGCTTCGTCGCCGCCGTCGCGGTCCACGGAGAACCGCAGCAAGTGATGAGGTGGCAGTTTGGCGAGTAGCGCGCGCGGTGAGGAAGTTTTCTCGCTTGCGTTTCGACGTTGACCGTGCGTTCGGCATCGATCCGTGCCGCGTGCGATCATTTGATTATCG
>JANXOJ010000443.1 GCA_025353625.1 Planctomycetota bacterium
CGCCGATCGAGTCGTATTGCTACTGATTCGCGAGGCAGTCATTGACGGATTCGGCGTTGGCACCGTCAAGACGCGCTTTCAAAGACCCTCGTTCGCCTCACCGCCGACAATCCCAAAGCCTTCGCGGCGAGGCACCTTCACGGCCGGAACTTCAGGCAAACGCGGCAGCAGTCCGACGACGTCGGTCACGTCGATTAGCCCGAGCGGCCGACCGTCGGCGTCGACTACGGGCAACTCGCTGATCTTTCGTTGGACCATGAGGGCCACGGCATCGGACATCAACGAGCCGATGGCGATTTTCAGCGGGCTGGCAGTCATGACCCATTGCACTAGCCCGTCGAGTGCGCTGTCGTGGCGTTGCTCGAAGAGCCGAGCGAGGTCGCTGTCGGTGAAAATGCCGGTCAGTCGGCCCTCGGCGTCCACGAGCATCGTCGCCCCCGTGCGTCGGCCATGTACGCTCGCGCGGACCAACACTTGCCGAACCGTCTCATCCTGCGGCGCGACGCGGCATTGATCCAGGGGCCGCATGTGTTGCTCGACCTTGCTCAACTTCAGGCCCAAGCTGCCCGCCGGATGAAAGCGGGCAAAATCGTCGCGATCGAACCCCCGCATGCGGCTGAGAACGAGTGCCAAGGCATCACCAACGGCGAGCATGGCGGCGGTGCTGCTGCTGGGTGCCAGTCCCAGGGGACAGGCTTCTTCCAGATGCCCCAGGTCGATCGTGGCGGCGGCTGCCCGAGCAAGCGTGCTGTTGGGGCGGCCGGTAATCGCGATGACAGAGACACCCCGCTCGGCCAGCGGGGGCAAGAGCCGCACAATTTCATCCGTCTCGCCGCTTTGCGATAGCATTAGCACCACATCGTCGCGATGGACGCGGCCTAGGTCGCCGTGGACGGCCTCGGCGGGATGCAGAAAGTGGCTCGTTGTGCCGGTGGAGGCCAGCGTGGCCATGATCTTTTGCCCGATCAAGCCTGCTTTGCCAATGCCGCTGACGATCACGCTGCCCGGACAGGCATAGAGCAGGTCGATCGCGCGACAAAACTCCTGGTCGAGGTTTCGCGCCACACCGGCAAGGACTCGGCTTTCCGTCTGAATGACTTCACGGGCAAAGCTGAGTTGCTCAAAAGCAGTCCAGCGTGGCGAGGCTTGGGCTCGTTGGCTGCTCATGTTGCGACTTTCGTCATCCTTGACGGGGCGTTGTACTCAATGGAACGGCGAATTCTAGCGTTATGTCGAGATTGAAGCAAGACAGAGTTCGCGGAACCCCCCAAATGATGCATACCCGCCCGAAGCGATCGCAAGTCATTATTCTAAAGGTGGCTACGTTAATGGATTTGTTAAAGGGGTAACTGTTCACGGGGTTATTACCCTTGTCTTGGCTGTCGTAACCCATCTGCGGAAGGATGGCGACTTTGAACTTAATCGGCGAAATCCAGCGTATCAATCCCCGCAAGAATCTGCCTAATTTTGGACGGGACCATCTGGTTGGACTTGTTCTATTGAGGCCGGGTGCGTATCTTTTGCCCAATGATGTTGCGGAAAAAAGCCGGGATTCCGAATAGGATGCGATGGCTCGGCGCGTCGCCAAGCTGGAAGAATCGCTGTTCGGAGTGCCCCAGGAAGGGGTATTCGCACGCCTCCAAGACGAGAACGTCCTCCTCAAGCCGCAATTGGCCGCAGCCCGCAAAAACTCCGCAACTTCCTCCAATCCACAGCGATATGGTCGAGCCGCCCAAGCCGATAAACCTGATGATGCGCGAAGTGGCCCACGGTTCGCCGGACTATTGGGCCACGGTCGCGCTCCGCGACGTGGTTCTCCGCCAGCCGCTGGGGCTTCAGTACTCGCCGCAAGAATTGCAGGCCGAGGCCGATTCGCGCCACCTCGCCTGCTATTGCGGCGACGAACTCGCGGGCTGTCTCGTGTTGCGACCGGCGGCCGACGGCGACGTCCGCATGCGGCAGGTGGCGGTCGCCCCGTCCATGCAGCGGCGGGGCGTCGGCGCGGCCCTCGTGGCCTATTGCGAAACCCTGGCCCGCGAACTCGGCTTTCGCCGCATGGTGCTGCACGCCCGCGAAACGTCCGTCCCGTTCTATGAACGGCTCGGCTACCTCCGCCACGGCCAGCGTTTTGAAGAAGTCACCATTCCGCACTGGTCGATGGCGAAAACGCTGGCGACGTGAGTCGCATTCCGGGGAACATATCGAATTCCGGCCGGCCAGGAGACTTGCTGAGACTCGTCTCGCTCCTTCACTTCGTCGTCGTTT
Organism: Planctomycetota bacterium; assembly: GCA_025353625.1. Classification (GTDB taxonomy): domain Bacteria; phylum Planctomycetota; class Planctomycetia; order Pirellulales; family Thermoguttaceae; genus JANXQG01. The sequence continues at coordinate 2,266 of JANXOJ010000443.1, forward strand.
TTAATGAAGCATCCTTGCCGTGCGTGCCGGTTGCGGGATCGATTTCGAGTTTTTCGACAACTTTCCCATCTTCAATGAACCGGATCGTCGCGTACTTTTGTTTCGGGATCGACACGATCAGTGGGCAGGCGAAGGTCGTGGAATTGTGCCTTATCGAAGTCGTGGAATAGCGGAGTTCCACCACTCCCTTGGCTTCCGTTACGCCTTCAATCTTGTACTCCACGAAAGCATTTCCCCGTTTCACCGCCGCCAGAACCGTGGTCGACTTGAACGAATCCTTAGGCAGCCGGTGGGATTTGTCCCTCATGACAAAGGCTGGTGCAAAGACCGCATCAAACTCCTTCTGGTCGTTGACGACGACGAAAGAAGCAGCGGCATCCGGCTCGAACTTGTTCGAGACAAAATAGCCTGAGTAGGTGTCGAAGGTCAGCTTGACCGGTTCGGCAGCCAAGGCTTGTTGACCTGGACAGAAAGCGGCCAGAAGCAGGACGGTGATTGTAGATCGCTTCATCGTGTTGGTTTACTCTTCCTTTCGCAACTCGCGGAACAACGGCAGATGCCAGTAGCGGAATTCCAGCGTCATCAGGTGCATGCAGGTTACAAAATGTCGGCCGGCTTGCTCGCCCCAGCGGTCGGGCACGGGGTCTTTGGGGTTCCAACTTCCCTTGAGCGAGCCGCTGGAGACTTGCCCGGCGCGGAGGAGCGGCGTGATTTGAGCGTCCCAGGTTTTCCAGTATTCGCCGCGCATGTGGTACATGGCCTGCGTGGCGTAGTACCAGTAGTAGCAGTTTCGTTGCGGACTGCTCGCCGTGCCGACTTCCGGCGGGTGGGCCTTGATGAATTCGGCCCCGCGTTTGAGCGAATCGTTGTCGTGCGATTGGCCCAGGTACATCCGCATGACCATCGCCTGCGCGGTCATCGTGGGACTGGGTGCGCGGCCCTGTCGCTCCAATTCCGTATCCAACGCCCAGGGGTTGTAGACGTAGGTGCCGTCGTCGGGGCCGCGAGCCTTGTCGAGCCAGCCGCCGACCCTGCGAAGCGTTTCCTCGGGCACGTCGAGACCGGCCATTTGACCGCTCTTCAAGGCAAGAAGCTGCCATCCGGTGACGGAAGTATCGCTGCCGTCTTGCGGTTGATAGCGCCAGCCGCCGCGGCGCGGGTCTTGGGCGGCGACAATGAATCGGATTGCCTTTTGTGCCGGCTCGCGCAGCGTGGGGTCTTGCGTCATGCCGTAAGCCTCGCAGAGTGCCATGGAGGCAATCCCGTGACTATAGAATTGTGTCGGTGCATCGCCTCCGAAGGAAAGGTTACCGTCGGCCTTTTGATGTTGGATGAGCCACTGCACGCCGCGACGAACCACGTCGCGATATTTTTCGTCCTGCTGAGTATATCCGGCACCGAGATAGGTCAGCAGAGCCATGCCGGTTGCGGCCGAGTCGGCGTGCATCGTCCCTAAGTCGGCGGTGCTTGCCCCGTCGGGCACTTTATCGAGGCTCCAATGTCCATCGGCAAACTGCGTGTGGGAGAAAAACTCCAAGCCGCTTTCAATCGCCGGCTCGGTCAACTGGCCGGAAGTTGAATCGCCGATTCCCGCTCCTGGGGCGCTCGAACCGCGACGAAAAGGCTCCATCGGCTCGTGGACGAGGCCGCTCACGTCCAGGCCGGGGGTACGGCGGATCGCTTGACCGGCCCCGGAGGAGCTTGCGGATAAGATGTCGTCGAGCTGCCCCTCGCCGCGATTTCCGCGGCCGGCCGCGCCCGACGGCTGAAGCGAGGCAAGGCTAGCCAAGGGGCCGAGATCGGCAAGATCGGTTTGTGAGGACGTGTGCATGCCGAGTCGCTGGCCGCTGCCTTCGAGCCGGAATGCGCCCAGGTCGTGTCGGCTGCTGGGGCCGAGCGGGGCCGCATCCACGACTTGCGCCGCCGCGCCTCGTTGCGCGCCAATGGGAACCAGCGGCGATAACGCTATCTGCCCCAAGGGAACGGCCGATGCATCGGGATTTACCGCCATCGCGCGGCTGCGGGGCACCTCCCCATCGCCGGTCTCGCCGTTGCCGGAGGGTGCCGGTTCGATCCGTCGCGCTCCGCCCGGCAGGCCGGTGCCGTTGATCGAACCGTTGAGTTTGCCGGTCTCGCTGCCGAAGCGAACGCGATCGTCGCCGGCGTCGGTCGAGGCGTCGGTCGAGGCGATAGCCAAGGGACTGCCGCGGGGTGAGGCCGGGCCAGCCGTGCGTTGGACGCGGATATTTTGTCCGACCTCCAGCTTGCTCGTCGCGCCGCCAGGTCGATCGGCCGTGCCGCCAGCACCGGCCATCGCCACGGTTTCGCTGGGTGCGGTCGCCACCGGTAGATCGATACCGTTGGTGGCGCGGGTGCGCGCCAAGGTATTGCTGAGATTGGGTGCCGACTGCGATCCGCCGCGCGCGGTTTCCGAGGCGGTCGCTCGCCGCGCGGCGGCAAAGGGACTCGCCACGCCGTAGACGAGATCGGAATTGGACGAACCGAGTCGCAGGCTGGCGGAATCTTCATTCGTTGCGCCGGCAATCGATGGCTGAGCATGGCCCTCGCCATAGGCCGAACCTATCCGGGCCGGCAACGCGCCGCGTCCGCGTCCTTGGGCTTGCGTGCCCATCGCGGCGTTCGTCGGCCCCAAGGGAGCATGGGAATCTTCCGACCCTTCGACCGCCACGGACGAATTGGCGGCCAAGCGACTTGGAAGTGAACTGCCAGCCGCAGGGGGCAACTGCGATGGTGCCCCGGCGTCGGCCAAAACGGTCGAAGGCAACGACAAACCGCGATTCGATCGCTCGGGCGATTCGGCTTGCCGCGAAATCTTATCGGCGGCATCGGGTCCGGCTTGAGGCGCGGTCGTTTTTGGCGGGGCTTGCGTGGGAAGCTGTGCCATCGCTCCCAACGGCGGCAGGCCCTCGCCGGTATCGCTTTGCGAACGAGCTACACGCCGCGGCACGGCGGCCTTGGCATCCGGGGTTTTAGGAGTCAAGGAGGCCCAATCGACCTTGTCGTTCTTGATCGCGGTCGGCTCCAAATTCTTGGCAGGTTCTTTGGCCGGTTGAAGCTCCGGCAGCGAAACGACCGCATCACCTTTAGGCAATGCCATTTCGTTGCCTTGCCGACGTGCCATAGCCAAAGCCTCGGCCGGTTTCGCTTCCTTGGCGTCGGCCGCTTTGGCGCGATGGATATCGAGCGGTTCGCCGGGAGCAGTTGCCGCCGCCGCGCCTAAAGGCGTCAACTCGGCTTTCACCGCGCGGGGAATCTCATTCACCGGCGTGGGGCGGTCCATGTTGCGCGACTCCATCGCGGCAGCCTGACGCGGTTGCTCGCGAACGGGCGTGGCAACCGGCGCTTCATAGCTCTGCACAGCATCCGGCTCTTCGGCTTGCGTCCAGTGGTAGTCCGGAGCAATCAAATCTTGGTCGGCGGCAGCAGAGCCGGCAGCCGCATCGGTCTGCATGGCAGTATCGTCGATGGGCATTGAGAAGAGGAAGTAGCCCGCTATCCCGCAGGCGCAGTGAACGGCCAAGCTCAGCACAATGCACAGTTCGGCCTTGCGGCGCGTGCCATCCTTGAGCCAGTAGGCGACGGAGATCAATAGCCCCGCAGCGACGACCACGGCAGCGAGATACGAATAGCCGTTGAAGAGCAGCCGATTGTCGTCGAAATCGCTCTTGGCGACGACGATCCCGGAAACGATCCCCACGAGAATGGCAATCGCGCAGACGATCGGCCAGCGTTGTTCGTCAAAGTCGGCCGACGAGGTCGGGCCGGGTCGCGTTGCTACGGGTGATCGTTGCGGCATGGCTATGCGGATTTATGGAATCTCGTTGATTGAATTCGTTTTACTTTCCCCCGGGCGGGGCTTCGCGGGTGGTGACGTGATACTCGCGCACTTTGTTTTTCTTACAACTGTTGATGGCCGCTACGACAAATTCCCAGCGTGCCCGCTTATCGGCGCGGATTGTCACCGGCGTGCGGCCGTGGTTGTTGACCCAAGCGTTTTTGAGTGCGATATTCAAATCGTGCAGCGACACCGGCTGGTTGCCGATAAAATAACTCCCTTGCTGATCGATGTTTACGATCATCTCGGTAGGCCGTACGGTGATCGCCTGGGCCTCCGTGGCGTCCGGCAGTACGACCGGCAACTCCCGTTCGGCCTCGGCAACCTTGGTCGCCACGAGGAAAAATATCAGCAGATTGAACACCGTGTCCACCAGTGGGACCACGGGAATCTGCATCGTCTCGGTGCCTTTACGAATTTTGACGGCCATGGCGAGTCGCTCCTATTTCTTCGGCTTGGCCGCAGGCCGTTGCACTTCATCTTCTTCCTCGTAGTCGTCCTCGCGCTGCATCCCGAGGATCGAAGGCCCGGAAACCGAGCGACCGTCGATCGATTGCAGTCGCGACCGCCCTTCAAACGTCTCCAGGTAGGGAATCAACGAGCGGGCGAGGTCTTCGACCTTTTGAAAACCGCTGAGGATGCGGCCTTCAAAGAAGTGCGACGCGATGCCGGCGGGGATGGCCACGATTAGCCCGGCGAACGTGCATACGAGGGCCGCGTAGATGCCCGTGGCCAATTCGGACATCTTATTCTGCCCCAACGGCATGTGGGCCGTGGAGAAGAAGGCGATGAGCATGCCGTGGACGGTGCCGGCAAGGCCGAGCATGGGTGCCACGTTAAAGGCCAGGTTCTGCACGCGGACGTTGCCGTAGAGCCGCGTTGCCTCGCGCTCGCTCGCCTCGGCCAGGGCATGTTCGATTTCAGGAACGGGCCGCCCCGCCTTGGCGAGCATCGCCCGAACGACCGTCGCCGCCGCCGAAGGATACTGCTTGCATAGCCGCGTGGCATGGCGAATATCGAACTCACCTTTGCGTGCCGTCAAGGCGTTGACTCCGGCCTCGAAATCGTAGGGCAAAATCTTGCTCCGCCGCAGACCGAGCACGCGCTCGAGGGCGAACGTCACCGCAATCAGCGAAACGACGCCGATGGCATAGAAGGCCCACATGTGCGGGCTGAGCCAAGGAATATCGCGGATCAGGTTGAGCGTGTTGACATCTTTGTCGTGCGCGGGAAGAGCGTCTTTTTTGTCGGGTTCGCTTTCCGCCAAGGCAGCCGCCGCGCGGCGGTCGGCATCCTGCTTAGCCTGGTCGCCAAGACCGGCGACGTTGGCCGCCTTCGTTGCCGGGGCAGAAGGTTTTTCCTGTGCGTGGGCCGCCTGGAACTGAACGTAGGCGAAGGCCACAACAAGGCCAAGGCCGATCGTGGCCAGCCATCGGCCAGCTACAATCCAGCGGAACGATACATGCGTGTTTGACATGGGGGTAGGTAGTGTGGTGGGTGGCGCGGGGTGGGGTGGGGCCGGATCGGGGATGAAGGATGAAAAAGCCAGTTGCGGCAACCAACAACCGGCAACCGAAAACTAATTCTGAAGCGTTTTAATCCGTTCCTTGGCCAGCGGCACTTTGTCGCTCTGCGGGAACTTATCGACCAATTCCTGATACTGCTTAATTGCTTGGGTTTTCTTCTTCAAGACCTCAAAGCAACGGGCCGCTTCGTAGGCTGCATCGCCTTGCCACTGCGGGAAGGGATATCCATAAATCACGAGGAAGAAACTCTTCACGGCTTCGGCATGTTTCTTCTGCTGGAACTGCAATTCGCCAATCATGAATTGTGCCCGAGCGGCTGCTTCGCCGTTCGATTTACCCAAGACCTGTTGGTACTCTCCCATCGCCTCGTCCTGCCGATCGAGGTTCTGCAATGCCCAGCCGCGTTCATAAAGGGCCTCGGGCAGGTAACTTGTCTTGGGATATTCCTTCGCGAGCTTATCGAGCGCGTCGAGGCTCTTTTGCCACGTCGCGCGACGCTCGGCCTCTTGTGGCGGTTTCGTTTGCCCAAGGGCCTGCGCTTTGTGCAAGAGCGTGAGAACGCGAAATTCCTCGGCGGACGGGTCTTTGACGCGGTCGTAGGCGGTGAGGGCTTCGCTGTATTTCTTTTGTTTGAAGAGGCACTCGGCCTCCATGAAGGTGGCATCGGCGACGAGCGGACCCTGCGGCCAGTTGGCGCGTTGGTAGCCGAATGCCTGCTGGGCTTCGGCGGCGTTGTCGAGCCGATAGTAGGCCCAACCGAGTTTGTGCGCGGACTTCTCGCCTAGTTCAGTCTTGCCGGCTTTCTCCAATGCCGCCGAATAGGCCGTGGACGCCGACTGGAACTTGCCATCCTTATAGTTCGCCTCGCCGACCAGGAACTGACTCTCGGCCACGCGCGAACTGCCGGGGCACTGCTTCACCAATTCGGCAAAGGCAGCGGCCGATTCTTTTTCCTGCCCTGCTTCCTTCAAGGCCCAGCCTAGTTCGTAGTAAACCTTGTCGGCGGCTGCATACTTGGGGTCTTCTTTCAAAAGCGTACGAAAGGTGGCCGCGGCGTCGCCATGCTTCTTCAAGCCGGCTTGGCATAGACCCAGCACGTAGCGCGCGTCGGACTTCTCGCCCTGCTCCATCCGCGGCGATTCGACGACCGCTTGCAGATCGGCAACCGCGTCGGCGTATTTGCCCAACTGATGCCGAGCCAACCCACGGGCGTAGTTGCCGCGAATCTTTAGTTCGTGACCGGCATGCTTCTCGACGAGCGCATCGAATGCATCTTCGGCTTCCTTGAACTTGTTTTGATCGAACAACGCCCAGCCCCGACCGTGCAAGGCATGGGGCACGAGCGGGCTGGCGGGCCATTTTTCGCAGACGATTGCATATTCCGTGGCGGCGAGGGCCGCGTCGTTCGCCGCAGCCGCATATTGGCCCAACCGATAATGTGCTCGGTCGAGAACCTTGCTCGCGGGGAAGTCGGCGACGAGCTTGCGCAAAACCTCGTTCGCTTTGGCGGAGTTCTTCTGTCGATAGTAGGCATTGCCCAGCGCGAGTAGTGCTTCATCGGCCTGCCGCCATTTGGGCTGCGCAGCAAGCGAGGCTTCCAAGGAAGGAATTGCCTCGGCGAATTGTTTCTGTTCTGCCCGACCGCTGCCGATCAGGAACTGCGCCTCGGCAAGCATGTCGGCATTGTGAAGCCGGCCGACGACTGGCTGCAACACGGCAACCACATCGGCATATTTCTTTTGCATCTGCAACGACGTTCCCTGGCGGACCAGCCACGCATCGGCGTCGGCATGTTTGGGATACTTTTGCAGAAGTTCGGCGTAGAGCTTTTCGGCTTCGTCGTACTTACCCAACTGCAAGCGGCTCTCGGCACTCACGTAAAGCACGTCGGGCAGCAACTCGTGCTTGGGATATGCCGCTAGGAAGGCGTCGGCATAGCGGAGCGTCGCCGGAAAGTCGCCTTGGGTCATCGCCCCGTAAGCGGCCAAGTACATCGCCTGGGGAGCCGCCGGATGCTTGGGGAACTTGGTCGCCACGGCAGCATAAAGCGCCACACTTTCGGCACGTCGGGCCGGAATGGCGGCGATGGCATCGGCCCGATCCATCGCCAGATCGACCGCCTCGTCCCGCCCTTCGGCGTGCGGAAGGAGCTTTTCGACCATCGCGAGGGCTTCTGCCGGATGGTTGTCGTGCATCAATCCTCGGGCCAGGGCATGGCCGGACTTTAGCACGGCGGAAAACCGCGTGGAGGAAGGGAACTTCGTAAAGATCGAGGCCAACAGTTCGCCTGCGGGGCCGCTCTTGCCGGACTTTGCCAAGGCGACCGCCTGCCGCATCGTGGCGTAGTCGGCGGAATCAAAGCCCGGACGCGCGGCCGCCGCGCCCAGCCACTCGGCGGCTGGACCGAACTGCCCGATGGCGAAAAGCGTCTCGCCGCGCCGCATGATAACTTCGTTGGCGTAGTGGTGACTGGAAAACTTCTTGTAGAAATCGTCGTAGGTCTTGCCTGCTTCCGTGGGTTGCTTGAGGGCCTCTTGCGTAACGCCCAGGGCATACATAATCTCTGGGGCAAGCTTGTCGTCGGGAGCCTTGGTCAATGCTTGAGCATAGAAGCGGGCCGCGTCGGCCTTCTGGTCGCGATGGTAGGCACAATCGCCGCGCGTGTAGAGAATCTGCGCCAGGAACTTGCTTTGCGGATAGTTCTTTATAAACGTATCGAGCGTTGCGGCGGCGGCGTCGTAGCTCGCGGCCGACGATTCGGCGGCGTCGATCTCGGCACGTTTGAATTGAGCAAGCCCTAAAAACAACGTGCTCTCTTCCATCAGATCGAATTTGGGATAGCTTTTCGCGATGGTTTCAAAGCATTGCCGCGCCGAATCGAGAGACTTCCGTCCGGCATCGATCTGCTTGGCTTCCAGGGAGCCGACCGCAGCGCGGAAATAGCAAACGCCCAGGTAATGAAAGGCGCGATCGACGCGGGAGTCGGTGCGATTGCCTTCAATGAACTTGACCCAGGCATCGGCGGCCAGATCGTACGCCTCGCGATTCTGCATGGCCACGGCCGCCTTGTACTGGCGGGTGGCCGATTCGGTATCGCCGCCGCGAAGCGGGCTGGCGTCGTCGGCACGCAGCCGCGCGGCGCAGCAAAACAGCACCCCCATCAGGCCCAACAGGCAGGCTTTGGCGACAACCTTCATCGATTCATGTCCCTCGTCGTGTTCAAAAACAACTACTCAATCATACCAAATTTCGACGAATCGGCCAGTCCCGGTTTTCGCGGCAGGGTGGCCAACTTGCGTTTTGTGGGTGCAACGTTCGATGTCGGTTATGGTTGTGGTACAAATCCTCGATAAACTTACGACCAATGGGCCGTTGACATCGCCCGGTCGCTGCGACACAATGCAGAGCATCCGCGCGCAAACTCCCCTCACCCCCCGGACTTGCTGAAAATGAAACGCCGCGACTTCTTTAAGGCGACTGCTTCCGCTGCGATCAGCTTCCACATCGTTCCGCGTTGCGTGCTCGGCGGCGAAGGCCACACTCCGCCGAGCGAAAAGCTGCGTCTGGCATCCATCGGGGTGGGCGGCATGGGCGAAAGCGATATCGGCAGCCTTGCCGGGGGGCCGATTGCCATGATTGCCGTCTGCGACGTGAGCGCGAAAAACTTAGCCGCAGCCGCAGGCCGTTTTCCCGGCGCAAGGTCGTTCAACGACTGGCGCAAACTGCTCGATGCGCTCGATAAGGAAATCGACGCGGTCAGCGTCTCCACGCCGGACCACATGCACGCGCCGATCAGCATGTCGGCCATCCATCGCGGCAAACACGTCTATTGCCAGAAGCCGCTCACGCATACGATCTACGAAGCGCGGCAGATTGCCGAGGCGGCCCGCAAGGCAAAGGTCGTCACGCAGATGGGAATTCAGGTACATTCCAGCATCGAATACCGCATGGCGACGCAGATCGTTCAAGCAGGCGTCATCGGCAAAATTAAGGAGGTTCATGCTTGGTCGGATCGGCCCGGTTGGCCGCAAGGCGGGGCGCGACCATCCGGCGGCAGTGCCGTTCCGGATGGCCTCGATTGGGATCTCTGGCTGGGCGTTGCGCCGCAGCGGCCCTACGTCGAAAAGGCCTATGCACCGTTTAATTGGCGAGGCATCCTCGACTTCGGTTGTGGGGCCTTGGGGGACATGGGCTGTCACATCCTCGACACACCCTACACGGCCTTAAAACTCACAAGTCCCAACGTCGTTTGGACCGAGGGCCCCGGCTGCACCGACGACATGCACCCGGCATGGGAGGTGATTCACTATGAATTCCCCGGCACGGAATTTACGACGGAAAAATCGGTCAACGTAACGTGGTACGATGGCGGACACAAACCGAGCGCGTCGTTGGTCGCCCTGGGACGAGATCAACGCCTGCCCAGCGGCGGGGCGATCTTCATCGG
>JANXOJ010000146.1 GCA_025353625.1 Planctomycetota bacterium
AACTTGCAGGGATACGACGTTGCGGGCAATCTGATTGCCAGTGCGACGACCCTCCTGCCGACAACGACGTTTGGCGATCTCGGCGCGACCGCCAACGCTCGTATTCGGATTCCGGTTATCGCCGGACAGAGCTATTTCCTCCGCGTCTTCGGCGCGCCGAACGTAGAGATTGGCAGCCAGGTCGTCAACGGCTACAACGCCACGATCATCAACACGCCGGCCCCGGTGCCAACCAACCTGGAGCTTTCGCGCAGCGTTGTGACGGTTGCCGTCACCGGCGGCGGTGCCGGATATACTTCGGCACCGATCGTCACGCTCTCCGGTGGCGGAGCCGTCAAGCAGGCCACGGCGGTCGCAGTCATCTCCGGCGGCGTCGTGACGGGCGTAACGCTCATCACCAGCGGTGCCGGATATACATCGGCACCAACGGTCACCTTCACCGGCGGCGGCTTCACCACGGCAGCCGCGGCAACGGCCAGCATCACCAATACCGGCGATCTGCCGGCCAACGCCGCGAACGACGATACGGGCCGTTCGCAGTTCGACAACGTGACCTACGTCAACACGCCTGCAATCTACTTGCGGCTCGACGATGCCTTGCTGCTCAGCGATCTGCCCGGCAATCAAACGACCGGCACACCGGTGGGTGCGGCGGCCATTCCCATTCCGTTCAACCCATCGACGGTAATCGCCGCCACGACGCCCGGTTATCGCATCGCCCTCTACGATGGCGGCAATGGGGCACCGGTCATCGGCGCGCCGCACGGCCTCGATCCGAACGATTCAACATTTATTGGCTACGCACAGCCGGTGGCCGGCGTGCCGCACCTTTATCTCCTCACCGTGGGCAGCCAGGGCACGGACAGCCTCGTTGACGGCATCCACAACTTGACGGCTCGCGTACAGTTTATCGATCCGGCAAATCCGACCGTAACCGGTTTCGGCGACCGCAGCGCGGTTCTGGCCATCACCGTAGATACCCTGGCTCCCCCGGTTGCTTTCGGTACGTTTAACGTGCCGAATTCCGGCATCATCGGAGCGGGCGACTCGGGAGTCACGAGCTTCCCGGCGACTTTCATCGACAATATCACCAACAACACCAATCCGACGTTCTACGGAGTGGCCGAGGCCAACGCGGTCGTCCGCCTCTACGCCGACTTGGACGGCAACCCGGCCACGACCAACGATCAGATTTTGCTTGGAACGACAACGGCCGTGCCGGGCGACGGCACAAATGCCTTCCCCGCCGGACAGTGGACGTTGACTTCCGCAGTCAATCTCAACAACCCGACGCTGTTCGCGCACGACGGCATTCGCCATCTCTTCGTGACGGCCGAAGACTTGGCCGGCAACGTCAATAATTGGACCGCGACAAGCCCCGTTACCCAGTCGCTCAATATCTTTATCGATACCCAAGGGCCGCAAGTTGCCGACGTCCACATTACCGGCGTTCCCACTTCCACCTACAACCTGTTCAGCGCGAAGACGGCCGGTAATACCTTCGCCCCGACGCCTCTCGTCAACTCGCTCGATATCGACTTCACCGATCTGCCGGCTCGCATCGCGGGCTTCCTGTACGACGCGGTGTTTGCTCCCGTGGCCGTTGCACCGGGCCAGTTCAAGCTCGTCGGCGATGCCAACGGAATCATCCCAATTCAGAGCATCACCTACACGGCAACGCAGGTCGTGGCCGGATTGCCGGCAAAGGGTACGATCCACCTTCTGTTCTTCAAACCGCTGCCCGACGATCGCTTTACCCTGACGATCAACGATACGGTCGTGGACGCCGCCGGCAACAAGCTCGACGGCGAAAGTAACGCGGCTGAGCCTAACGGTGCGCCGACCTTCCCCAGTGGCGACGGGCAGCCGGGCGGCAACTTTGTGTCGCGTTTCACGGTCGATAGTCGGCCTGAAATCGGCACCTGGAGCGGCGGCAGCACCTACCTCGATCTCAACGGCAACAACTATTGGGATCCCACCAACGTCGACGCTGCCAATCGCGATACGACGATCCAGATGGGTTATACGAGCGATAAGGTGTTTGCCGGCAACTTCGCGTACAACACGGTCAGTATCCCCCTCGGTTCGCAAGCCGGCGATGGGTTCTCGAAGTTGGCCGCCTACGGCAAGGTCGGTAGCAGCTTCCGCTGGCTGTATACCAACGACTTCGGCCAAGTGATCGCCAATGTTGTCGATCCCTCGGGCATCAACGGCCAGCCGGTCGCGGGCAATTGGGATGCCAATCCCAGCGGCCGTCAGCGCGTCGGCTTATTTGACGGCGGCAATTGGTACTTCGATACGACCGGCACCGGCGTGATCAATCCGGCGAGCAAGGTTGTGAGCAAGATTATCGGCTACCCGGTCACCGGAGATTTCGATGGCGATGGTCACGTTGACTTGGGAACGTTCCACGACGGCGTCTTCTACTTCCAATTGTGGAACGCGGGGACCGGTGCCTACGACATCGTGCGATCGATCAACGTCCAAGGACGCGGCGTACAACTTGGCGTCTTGGAGCGACCGGTTGCCGCCGATATGGATCGCGACGGCGTCACCGACATCGGCATCTACACTCCCGATGGTGCCGGTGCCACCGGCACGCCCGCCTCGGAGTGGTACTGGTTCCAGTCGAATGATCCGGCGACGAACACCAGCGGCGGCGCCCTGCCGCAGAAGCGGATCACCGGCCAGGTCAATACGTTGGACCATCAATTCGTCGCCGGGCCTTTGGGGCAAGACCAGTTCGCCAAGTTCGGCAACACCTATGCCCTACCGGTCGTCGGCAACTTCGATCCGCCTGTCAATGTGGGCGCATCGTTACCCGCCGTCGTGATTGGCAACTTGACGGTGAACAAGCCGGCCAGCGGCTCGGCTAGCGTGACCTTTGCCGTTAGCTTAACTGCCGCCAGCAGCAAGACGGTTACCGTGAGCTATGCCACCGCCGACGGTTCTGCCATCGCCGGCACGGATTACACTACAGCCAGCGGCACGTTGACCTTTGCACCGGGTACGACAACCCAACTGGTCACCGTCAAGGTGCTAGGCAACACACTGCCGTCCGCCGATAAAAACTTTAGCGTAGTCCTTGCAACACCATCGAATGCCACGGTCGGCGTCATACAAGGCGTCGTCACGATCCATACGCCCGCATCGTCCGGCGGCACGACGACGCCTCCGCCCGCCGTGGTCCTCGGCAATTTGACGATCAACAAGCCTAAGATCGGCACGGCCACCGCAACGTTTGCCATCAGCCTCACGGCGGCCAGCAACCTGACGGTCACCGTGCATTACGCGACGGCCAACGGCACGGCGCTAGCCGGCACCGATTACGCGATGACGATGGGCAACTTGACGTTTAGCCCCGGCACCAGAACGCAATTGGTCTCCGTGCCGATTTATTCCAACAGCCTCCACAAGGCGAACGACGTTTTCTACCTGAATCTCTCCAGCCCGTCGAATGCGACGGTTGGGGTTCCGCAGGGAGTTGTAACGATTCGCGACCTAGCGTTGCTTTCGCTCGCCCCGTTGAGCTCGTCCACAACCAACAGCATCGGCTCCGCGCCAACCGTGTTGAACGCGGCCGCCGTCGCCACGGTTATGGCCAAGCGATCGTAAGTTAGCAGTGTAACTCGATTCAAATAGACCGCGTTTCCACGACCGGATGGTCGCCGTCGAGAATGAGCTCGTGCGGATCGGCAACCGAGCCGTCGGGTAAGTCAACGACTGCCAATTGGGCCAGTTTGCCGGGTTCCAAACTGCCAATTTCATCCTCGCGCCCCAAGGCTCGGGCACCGTGGAGCGTGCCCAGTTCCAGAATCGTTGCGCGGTTCATGGCAGGGAACTCTCGTGCAATGTGCCGCATTTCGGCCAAGAGACTCAGGTCTGGCGACGATGCCCGACTGTCGGTGCCCAAGGCGACGGTCGCCCCCGCAGACAGCATTGCCTCCAACGGATACCGTTCGTGGCCAAACCAGGCATGCGTGCGCGGGCAGTAGACGATTGCCACGTTTTCGCGATGATCGGCCACGAAGGCAATCTCTTCCGCATCCAAATAGTTGCCGTGAACGACCACCGCGCGATCTGCGCGAGCGAGCACACGAAGGACATCCAGCGGACGCGAACCGCGCGGCCATGCAGTCGCATCCCAGGCACCGCGAGCCTCAAGCAGTTCACGAAAGGGGCCGCTGCCATCGCGCAGGAATTCGAGTTCCTCGCGCGACTCGGCCAAGTGCATGGCCAGCGGCACGCGATACTCCACCGAAAGGCGGACTGCTCGTTCCAACAGTTCAGGATGCACCGTGTAGGGAGCGTGGGGACTAAGCCCAGGCTGCCACTGCCCGACGAGCCCGGCTGACAGATGTTGCCGGGCAATTTCCAGGGCCGCCGCGACGCGATCCGCGCGCGGCGCGATCAGTTCAATAAACGCAACACCATCGCACGACGATTGACGGTAATCATCTTGTCGCAGGCCGGGCTGACCGATCTCGCCAATGGTACCGACGCCGAATCGGAAACTTTCATCGAGCCCCATCTCAACCGGCGAACGACCGGATGCCGGGCTTTCACCGCGACGTTCGATGACCAGCCGCAGCCACTCAACCATGCCAATGCCCTGAAAGCCAATCGGCTGCCTTATGTCGCTAAATTCCAGATGCGTATGGGCGTTGACGAACCCCGGTACAATCGCCACATCGCCGAGATCCTCGACTAGGGCACCAGGCAAGACGGCACCGACGGCAACGATCCGCCCTTGAAAGATATTAACCGCCGCATCGCGCAGCGGGGAGCCGGAAACCGGCAGCACCCAGCGGGCACGCAATGCAAGCGGCTGAGTCTGGAGTGGGCGGCGGGAAAGGGCCATTATTTTTTCGGGAAACATTCTCGTATTGGGACATAAGTCGGCCAGGGCTTTGCGTCCCAGAGGGACGATTGAAACGGCGCGCCAGGAGGCGAATTCGGGTTCGCCTCAATCCAACCCGCACGAGACATAACATTCCACGGCGGCCGGCGATGGAGCGATGGCCGTTTGCTCCAGGGCGTTTCCCCGAGCCTCTCTCGCATTGCCTGCCTGCGGGAACCTGACGAGCCAATACAGAACCAAGAGACTTATCAGGCCTCCGAAAAAATAAACCGGCCAGAGAAACGCGGGGCCATTGCCATCGACCGGCCTCATCAACATGCCCAGGCTCGGATAGCGATCGAAAACGGCCGGCGTGATCCAGGTACTGGCCACCGTGAGCGTATTGTGAAGCAAGTGGAAAACAATGCCGGGTAGCAGGCTGCTGCTTTGCACGGCCAAGTAGCCGAGCACGATGCCGAGCAGGCAGGCGTTGATCGATTGCTGCAAGAATCCGTGGGTTACACCAAAAAACACGGCACTGAGAACGATCGCCCGCCAGTTGTTGCCCATGCCGCGGAAGCCGGAAAGGATGAAGCCCCGAAAGGCAATTTCTTCGCAGATTGCCGGAACGACAGCCAGGGCCAGAATCAGATACCAAGCATTGGCCGAGGCGAACATCGATTCCATGCCGTCCAGTAGGTGCTTCATTTCGCTCGAAATGGGATAGAGCCGCTCGATACCGGCCGTCGCGGCCATGATGAAAGGGTGCAGGCCGACCGCGAGAACTGCCGCCGCCGGGATCATCGGCCAGTGCGGAAGTCTCAAGAGCAGCGTCCTTCTCGGGCTGCTCGTTAAGATCGAGGCCATGAGCAAAGCTGGCAGTGCAATCGACATCAGTTGCAGTGTCACGGTGACCCGCGCGAAGCCGTTAAAGCCGTCGGGGGCGGCAATCGATGAACGGAAGATGAAACTGACCATCAAGATAACGATTCCGCAGACGGTAGCTTGGGCCGCCGAAGGAGTCGCCCGACGATCGCGCATCAATTGACGCACCCACATCCCAACGCTGAACCGCTCGCCCTCGCGGAAGAGAACCGATTCCGAATTGAACTGCTCGACCGCCCAACGCACCGCAAGCCAACATGCGGCCAGAGTCACCGCCAGAACCACCGGCAGATATTGGAGGGCCTGAAGATACGAGCCTTCTAGCAACGTCTTCAGCAACAGCACAATGCCCGAGATCGGGATCAGGCTGTTGCCCAGGTTCAGTTCCACGCCGGGGCTCATCGGCATCATGGCCAAGGGTAACGAGATCATCAGCAGCGGCATCAGGTAATACTGCCCTTCGCGCGTGCTGCGTGCAAAGGAGGCCAATGCGATGCACAACGCACTGAAGAGCGCGGAGACCGGAATCGAGGCCGCTGCCAGCCAGACGATTGACAGAAGCGGCGGCCCGCCGACGCCTTCCAGGTGATGGAAGATCAACGTGCCGGTCGTGCCGACGCTAATTAGATTCAATGCGGCAGTAAGCATGCTGAAGACCATGACCGTGAGCAATTTTCCGACGACAATTTCGCTTCTTTCGGCGGGGCTGCTCAAGAGCGTTTCCAGCGTGCCGCGTTCTTTCTCGCCCGCACAAAGATCGACGGCCGGATAAAAAGCACCGGTCATCGCCCAGAGCAAAAGCAGAATTGGCAAAATGCGCGACCAAAGGTTCGCGCCGCGGAGCGACGTTTTTTCCGCCAGATCGGAACTGTCGACTTCAAAGGGGTGTACGGCCTGCGTCGATATTCCGCCGGCAATGAGGTTCTTCTTACCGACTTCTTCCGTCCAATGGTCGAGCACCATGTTCAGTCGGGCGAAGGCGATCTGCGAACGCTCGTTGGCCGTGGTATAGATTATTTTTGGACGCGGGATTTCCGCAATCGGCGTCTCGGCACGCTTGGCGCGGCGGCTGCCCGATGCACCGGCGTCGTCGAGGATGGCGCGCCGATAGGCCTCAACTTGCTTGGCAAAATCGGGCGGGAAAACGACTGCCGCGTCGTACGTCTTGAGCTGCACGAGGCGACTCGCTTCGGCTTGTTGCTCTTGCAACGTTGGCGTTGCCCCATGCGACGGCGAAAGGTCGGCGACGAGATCCAGCTTGAGCAGTTCCGCGCCCAATTCTCCATCGGCAAACAGCCTCGGTGAAAAGCCGTCGTTCTCAATCAGCGGCGTCGGCGACGAGGCCAACTCGCCGCCGCCGATCACCAGCACGTTCATCGGCTTTTGCGTCTGAAACTGCACCATCTGGAAATAGGCCACTCCCAGCAGAGGATACAAAAGCACCGGCAGCACGAAGATCATGAACAACGTCCGCCGGTCGCGCAACTGGTCGCGTAGTTCGCGGGCGAGGATCAGTCGGACGTTCGTCAAGTTCATGGTCGGCCCTTAAACGAGGTCTTGCACCGCAACCGGCGCTAGCAAATCATCGTGGTGCGATATCAATTGGAAGAAGATTTCTTCCAAGTCGTTTTCTTCGTAGTGCGCGCGAAGTTCGTCCACCGTGCCTTCGGCCAAAATCTGGCCCCGGTGCATGATGGCCACGCGATCGCAAAGCTTTTCCGCCTCGCGCATAATGTGAGTTGAAAAGATGATGCACTTACCTTGATCGCGCAACTCGGCCACCGTGTTGAGCAACGCCCGAGCGACCAGCACGTCGAGTCCCGCCGTGGCCTCGTCGAAGATCAGCACCGGCGGGTCGTGGACGATGGTGCGGGCGATGGAAACCTTCTGCCGCATGCCGGTCGACATTTTGGCCCCCAACACGTCGCGAATGTCGTTCATCTTCAGCCGCTGGAAAAGGGCTTCCATGCGCTGCTTGAGGTCGCCGGGCTGGATGCCGTGGAGTCGGCCGAAGTATTCGACCATTTCCCAGGCGGTCATGCGGTCGTAGATGGCCGTATTGGCCGACATAAATCCGATTTGGCGACGAACATCCGAAGGCTGTCGAACAACGTCGTAGCCGTTGACGACGGCCGTCCCTTCGCTCGGCTTCAAGACCGTGCTGAGAATCCGCAGCGCGGTGGTCTTGCCTGCCCCGTTGGGACCGAGCAGCCCATAGACCTGCCCCGGCAGGGCGTGTAGCGAAAGCCCATCCAAGGCGACAAATCGGCCCCGGCGAAGATCGGCGTAATGTTTCGTCAAACCTTGGACGTGAATCATTCCTCCATTCTATCACTGCGCGTTTTGCGGCAAGCCCGAATGGATGACACACCCCCACCAAAGAATCCCCTCTTGTGGATATTTCCGATGGGTCTAAACCGATTATACCTGCGCGGATAGGATTGGTTTGGCTGCTAAGCTCGTTTCGCTCGGAGGCAGTTTAACCCGGAGGCAGTTTAATCCGGCTGCGACGGCGCGGAATGACGCTTTTGCGGGGCAAAATTCCCGGCAAACGCAATCTTTCCAAAAAAAGGTGGACTACCCCTCGACGCATGCCGAAATCTTGTTAGAATACAACGCAGCAAGGTTAGTTCTCTTTCGTACAATCTTGCCAACCATGTCGCGGGGTGGAGCAGCCCGGTAGCTCGCGAGGCTCATAACCTCGAGGTCGCAGGTTCGAATCCTGTCCCCGCCATTTTTCGAAGAGGGTTGCCATCGGTTTGCGATGGCAACCCTCTTTGCTTTTTGGCAAGTCCATAACCTCGGATCGCGTTGTTCGACAGACAACCTCGGCCCCGTTCGCCATACGGTCTGCGAATTAAGTCACGGCCGTCAGTGGCCGATTCCCACGGGGTCGCCTGGATTCGGATTCCCTCTGGAAATATCTTGAGCACCCTCTTGACAAGCCGATAGTTGCATATACAATCAAAGCAAGGAGACTTGAAGTGGGAGCCGAGCCTGTGCAAGCGATGATTGACAAGATCGCCAGCGAATGCGTTGCCGGTCGGCTCCGCATGCTGAATCGCGTCATCACCAACATCTACGACGACGCCCTGCGGTCGCTCGACCTGAAAGTGAGCCAGATGAACATTCTCGTCGCCGCTGCCATGATGGGTGCGGCTCGCCCCATTGAAGTTTGCGAACATCTCCATCTCGACGTTTCGACCCTCAGCCGCAACGTCGAACGAATGAAGGCGCGTGGCTGGCTGAAAGTTGTGCCCCAGGAGGATGGCCGCTCGCAGCCTTTTTGCCTGACCCCACAGGGACGCAAGCTCCTGCAAAAGGCGGTTCCGGCCTGGAGCAAGGCGCAACAGCAGGTCAAGGAGATTCTTGGTGAAGGGTTCGTGGAGCAGTTAAACCAAGCCCTGAAAGGAGTCAGCAAGGGGGCTGACGCAAGCTGATTTCCGTTTCGGCATATAGTTGCATATACAATAATGAGCAGCCATGAAGCTCGAAGATCACCCGACCGTAGAGCCGATTCGCCCTCACCATCCACGGAAAGGCATTCCCATGAAGATCGAACGGCAGGACATTTTGAAGAGCAAGACGGCACTCGTTACGGGTGCTTCGTCAGGTATTGGTGAAGCAACGGCGCGGCGGCTCGCAATGGCGGGCTACAAGGTCTACGGGACCAGCAGACGCGGCGTCCCGGCGGGTGAGCGATCGTTCCAGATGCTGGCCCTCGACGTGACCAGCGATGAATCCATCGAGGCCGCCGTTGGCGAATTTATTCGCCTGGAAGGCCGCATCGACCTGCT
>JANXOJ010000543.1 GCA_025353625.1 Planctomycetota bacterium
ACGAAGTAGACTTGGTGACTATGGCGAGGTTCCGTGGGAAGCCACTCGGATTCCTGGTTCACGTTGAAGCGCAGGCTCGGCGGCAAGCCGTATTTTTCGTGGAATCGGGCGAAGTAGGTAAACATCCGTTGTGCAAAGTTGGCCTGCCGCCGAGCCTGCGCTTCAACGTGAACCAGGAATCCGAGTGGCTTCCCACGGAACTTCGCCATAGCCACCAAGTCTACTTCGTGACGCTCTCCACGAGTAACATCCGTAAAGACCTCCTTATCCAGGAACTTTAACGAGCCGGGGTCTAGGTAGCCGGCCAACTCCGGACAAAAGACCTCCAGGAAGTCCAAGAAAAACGTCGTCAATAATTCTTTGAAAAGGCGGTCGTGATCCATGAATTTGCTCCTGCTGCGCGATGGAACGGACTGCAGCAGAACAGAGCAGAATAGGAGTGTCAAGCCAACGTCAAATGGCCCCTTCTAATTGGTGGGGCTTGGCTTAGACCAGCGAGTATGTTAGGATGGGTATTTCTCCCGGCCACAGGTCGAGCAACGCGGAGCATGGATAAAACTTCCCTGATGAGGAACGGCTTGGCGCTTTTGGCCCAGTTGCTCAGTGGTGCCAGTTCGCGGTGGATCGACTCGCAGCCCGACACCTGCCAACGGGTTTATTTTGCCAATCATACCAGCCACCTCGACGCGATTGTGCTTTGGTCGGCCTTGCCGGCCAATGTTCGCGAAGTGACGCGGCCGGTAGCGGCCAAGGATTATTGGATGAAGGGAGCCATCCGCCGCTATTTGGCGACCCAGGTTTTTAACGCCTTGCTGATCGACCGAACCGAGATCAAGGTCCACCAAAGTCCCGTCGATGTGATGATTCGTGAAATCGGTCAGCAATACTCGCTGATCGTCTTTCCCGAAGGGAGTCGCGGCGACGGACAGGAGATCGGCGACTTCAAGAGCGGCCTGTATTACCTCGCCAAGAAGCGGCCCGACTTGGAATTGATTCCCGTCCATCTCGATAATATGAACCGCATCCTTCCCCGGGGGCAGGTGCTGCCGGTGCCGCTGTTGAGTTGCATAACCTTTGGGCCGCCGATGTGGCTGGAAACGAAAGAACCGAAAGACGCTTTCTTGCGGCGGGCTCGTAACGCCGTGCGGCAGTTAAAAGAGATATAGATTGAAAGTAAAATTGTTTTCGTAGGATGATTCATGCTCGGTGGCGCATTTGAACTGAGGACGTTGGGATTGGTTGGCGGCGTGCTGATATTATTGGCCGCCGCGACGATCTTCGTCCGCGCGCTTCGTGCTCGAAACGATAGCGGACTGAACGCGGCCGTTTTGGAAACGTTTCGGATGAGGGTCCATGCCTGGTGGGTGCTATGTTCAATCCTGGCAACGACCTTTTTCATCGGCCAAACGGCAACCGTCGTGCTTTTCGGCCTCATCGGCTTCTGGGGGCTTCGCGAGTTCATTACCCTCACGCCAACGCGGCTGGGCGATCACCGCACGCTGTTCCTGGTATTCTTTCTCATCGCGCCGCTGCAATTTGTCCTCGTAGGGGCAGAGAATTATCCGCTCTACAGTATCGTTATCCCCGTCTATGCGTTTTTATTCATCCCAGCACTGATCGCGATGGCCGGCGATTATAAACGGTTCCTCGAACGTTCCGCAAAAATCCAGGCCGGTTTGCTGATCTGCGTCTACTGCCTCAGTTACGCACCGGCCTTGTTGACGCTCCAGCTGGAATCGGGACCGGAACCCAAACTCCCGCCGGGGGCCAACACGCGATTGCTCTTCTTCTTTGTCCTCATGGTGCAATTCAGCGACGCCCTGCAATACGCTTGGGCACAGATTCCGAGCCGGCATGTGATCGTACCGACGATCAACCCCACGAAAACCTGGGAAGGACTTTTGGGCGGGTCGGCGAGCGCGACTTTAATCGGTGGGCTGCTGTGGTGGGCGACGCCGTTTCAAGGCTCGAACTGGTGGATGGCCGCCGCCATGTCGCTGGTAATTTCGATCATGGGCTTCGCCGGCGGATTGACGCTCTCGGCCATCAAACGCGACCGCGGCGTCCGCGACTACGGCACGCTCGTGGAAGGCCACGGCGGCGTTCTCGACCGCATCGATTCCATCTGCTTCGCCGCGCCGGTCTTCTTCCACTTCACGCTTTGGTGGCTGAAGATGCAGCACATCAAGCAGCCGTGGGAAGGGTAATTCAGTGCTGCTGCCATTCCAAAATCACTTGCCGCGATGGCTCCATCGCTTGCGGACGGGCGACCTGCGTGGGCGTCGTTTCGATGCCTGTCGCGGTCGCTTCACCGGTTGCCGTTGATCGCCAACCTTGCGGCGGCAACGGTTGCGGTGCGGCATTAGCCGGCGGGTTCTGCGGAATATGATAAACCAGATTCGGCTCCGGCCGCGCGCGAGGGCTTGCTGAAGCCGATGCGGCCGTCAGGGCAACCGCCGGCTGAGCGGCAACCGGCACTTGCGCGGCAGTCGCTAGAACCGCAGCCTCCGGCGGCGGTGCAGGGAAGCCTTGCGCCACCCAGGCCACCCAGGTATTCTGCAACTGCGAAAGATCGGTAATGTTGTAGTTGCGCTGGACGGCTGCCGACCATTGATCGTCGCGCATCCCATCGGCCAGGAAATCGACAAATTTTCGCCTTCCGCCGTGATAAATCAGAAACTCAGCCAGCGAGTAGCCTTCCGCGTAGAGCGGCATGACATCGTGCGGATACTCCGTCATGGCAAACATCTGGCCGAAGGCAATGCCCCGGCCCGTGCGGAGGAACTGCCCGAGCA
The DNA here is from genome assembly GCA_025353625.1 of Planctomycetota bacterium. Taxonomy (GTDB): domain Bacteria; phylum Planctomycetota; class Planctomycetia; order Pirellulales; family Thermoguttaceae; genus JANXQG01. The sequence continues at coordinate 2,796 of JANXOJ010000543.1, forward strand.
TTTGCCGATGCTTTTGCTTTTCACTAATGTGTTCGACGCTCGTTGCGCCGCCTTCATCGGCCCAACGCGGCAGCGGGCGACGGAAGTAGCTGGCATAGACCATGTGCGTGATCTCGTGCGGCAGGACGGAATCGAGCACGCGCTCCGCCGAGCCTTGGATCGTCATCCGCCAACCGAAGACTTCGCCGTGATCGAAGACGAACGTGGTTGCCCCGCCCGCTCCCAGATGGGGCGCGACCTCGACGGTCATCATGCACGGTTGTGCCCAGTTGGGCATCGTTTGACCGATCCATTCGATGGCCAGATCGTGTCGGAACTGTTCGGCCACTTGGGATATCCGGGCGGCCATCTGGGGATCGGCGGTTTCCACGATGAAATTGGCACCTTGATAGCGTGCGCCCATGGAAACCATCAACAGGGCCGCCAGTAATGCGGTGTGGATTAGTCGAGCGTCCATGCTCCTAAGCATCTCCAAGGGGTGGGGTGGCCTACCGTGGCACGGCGTACAGAATACGAAGTTTTTGGATTCGAGGCAACGTCGAGAACGGCAAAACTTCGCTTGCTAGCATTGGTGGCGCTCCAAGAATTATTCCGGCCCTGCTCGCCGCCGTTTTTGAGCGATTTCATCATCCATCATGGCATCCCCCCTCTTCGGTAAGAAAATGACACCACAGGCAAGTCCAGTTACTTGTTGTCAAATTGATTCCTATCGAATAACCTATATTGAATCGAATCAACCCGAAAACTTGCGACAGAACCACCATAACGAGTTATCGTATGTCGTCAACCAAGCAACTCAGCCACTCGAAAGTGTCCTCAGAATCACTCCATAACTCGCGGAACTGGTCGTCAATTCCCGCCGAATTGATCGCTGCCGCAAATCACTCTGACGAACCGGCCGCTTGGCTTTCCGTCGCGTTGCCCCGCATTGCCGCGCTGCTGGGAGCCGATTATCTCGCCGTCGCCGCAGCCGAAAGCGGCCGCTGGACGGCAACGGGCGAGACCGGCAAGAGTCGGTCGCTGCCGGTGGAGCTGCTCGCCGAGACCATGGACCGCGAATCGGTCCAATCGCAAACGGCCTGGGTGGCTGCGCCGCTGTCGCCTCGCGGTGCAGAAGCCGAGGCGCTGTTGGCCCACTGGCCGTCCGCCGTGCCGGCCGATGCTTTAACCTCCATCGAGCAAGTGCTGCCCGTGTTTTGTGAGGCCTTGGACTCCGTCCGCGTGCGCTGCCAACAGCTTCGCCGCATTCGCCGTCTGGAAGCGATTTTGGAGATCGCCAGCCAATGGAATCAAACCCGCGAGATTGAGCCGCTGCTGATCCAGATGGCGGAAGCGGCGACGCGCCTTCTTCGCGCGGATCGAGCCAGCATCTTTCTCTGGGACCGTCCGAATCATTGTCTCGTTGGCCGCCCCGCCTTGGGCGTCAAAGGGGGCGAGCTGCGCGTGCCGGACGATCGCGGCGTAGTTGGCCGCGTCCTTCAGTCCGGTGAAGCGTGTCGCGTCGATAGTGCAACTCAGCCCGACACGATCGATCGCAACGTCGATGCACAACTGAGCTATAAGACCCGCACGCTGTTGTGCGTTCCCATGCTCAGCCGTAGCGGAGAACGCTTCGGCGTCTTTGAACTCATCAACAAACTCTCGGGCACGTTCACGCAGGACGACGAGAGTGCCCTGATCGAGTTGGCATCGCACGCATCGGTGACGCTGGAGAACGTCCAAGATCGCCAAAAGCTGGTGGCGACGAACCGCCAGATCGCCGAGCAAGTGGCGGAAGGCGTGCGATTGATCGGGACTTGTCCGGCGATTGAGGCCCTGCGATCGATCGTCAAGCGCGTTGCCGATACCGATCTGGCCGTGCTCGTCGGCGGCGAGAACGGCACCGGCAAAGAGGTCGTAGCGCAATCGATCCACTATCAAAGCCGCCGTCGCGGGCAGCCATTCGTGGCGGTGAACTGCGCTGCCATACCCGATGCTTTGGCCGAAAGCGAGCTCTTCGGCCACGAAAAAGGGGCCTTCACCGACGCCCGCGATGCGCGTAGCGGCAAGTTTGAATTGGCCAACGGCGGCACGCTCTTTCTCGACGAGATCGGCGACCTGAGCCTGAACTGCCAGGCGAAGCTGCTGCGGGTCTTGGAAGAAAAGGTACTCGTCCGCGTCGGCGGATCGGTGCCGATTACGACCGACGCCCGAGTCCTGGCGGCCACGAATCAGAACTTGGCCGAAATGGTGCAGCAGAAGCGATTCCGCGAAGACCTTTACTTCCGCTTGAACGTGGTCACGCTGGAACTGCCGCCGTTGCGTTCGCGCGGCGACGATATCATTATGCTCTCCGAACATTTCCTAGGCGATTTCTGCCGCCGCGCCCGACGCAAGATGCCGGAGATTTCAGCGGCGGCAAAGAAGCGGCTCATGGAACATCACTGGCCGGGCAACGTTCGCGAGTTGCGAAATCTGATGGAGCGGCTTGCCTACCTCACCACGGGCGATCGGATCGAGGCCGAAGACTTGGCGTTTATCCTCTCGCCGCGAAGCCGCGCCACAACGATCGACGACCTGGGCCAGAATTTGTCGGACGCCACCGGCCGCTTTCAGATCGAGTACATCCGCCGCACGATCGAGCAACTCGGCGGCAACATGAGCCGCGCCGCCGAACGGCTGGGCCTGCATCGCTCAAATCTATACCGCAAGATGCGACAGCTTGGCATGGATGTGCCGGAAGGAACACCGCCGTAGTGCCGGTGGGAAAAAAATTGACGGGGAAAGCAGGAACGCGAAGGAGCATTCCCACCTTCGCTCCCATTTTTGTCAATCATCTTTTTTTCGTTGCCCCTTTCTCGTTCTCCATTCCCAATTCTCCGACCAAGGAAGGGCTTCGGTCTTGAGACTTTGATCTTCACAACCGGCAGAAAAATGTGGAAAACGCTCTACCGACCGATCGCTTTTGAATCATCGGTGGGGGTTCTGGTTCGCTGAGAACCACGTTATAATAACACCTCTACAAATCGCGAAAGAGTTAGGGATAATTCGATGACTCAGCATAAGAAGCTTCAGGAGTGGGTAGACGAAATGGCTCGCATGTGCGGGCCGGACAAAGTGGTCTGGATCGATGGTTCGGAAGACGAGAAAAACCGCCTCACCGACGAGGCCGCCAAGTCGGGCGAAGTGGTCGTCCTCGATCAGAAAAAATACCCCGGTAGTATCTACCATCGCTCGGCGGTCAACGATGTGGCCCGAACCGAAGAACTGACCTTCATCTGCACGACCCATCGCGACGACGTCGGCCCAACGAACAACTGGATGTCGCCGGAAGACGGTTATCGCAAGTGTGCCGAGATATTCAAAGGCTCAATGAAAGGGCGGACGATGTACGTCATCCCCTTTTCGATGGGACGGGTTGGCATTCCCTCCAGCAGGATCGGCGTCCAACTGACCGACAGCATCTACGTGGTGCTCAACATGCGAATCATGGCTCACGTCGGCACGCCGGTCTTGACGCAGCTTGGCACCGAAGGCGCGTTCACCCAATGTTTGCACGGTAAGGCCGAGCTCGATATCAAGAAGCGTTTAATCCTCCACTTCCCCGAGGACAACACCGTCTGGAGCGTCGGCTCGGGCTACGGCGGCAATGCTTTGCTGGGCAAGAAGTGTCTAGCACTTCGCATCGCCAGCTACCTCGGCAAGGAAGAAGGCTGGATGGCCGAACACATGCTCATCATGGGCATCGAAGACCCCAAGGGCCGCATCGAGTATATCGCCGCCGCCTTCCCAAGTGCCTGCGGCAAGACGAACCTCGCCATGCTCCTCCCGCCCGAAGGCCTTCGCGTCAAGGGCTATCGCATCTGGACCGTCGGCGACGACATCGCCTGGATGCAGATCCGTGAGGATGGTCGGCTTTGGGCGATCAACCCGGAGAACGGCTTTTTCGGCGTCGCTCCCGGCACGAACCTCAAGAGCAACCCGAACATGGTGCAGTCGATTGTGAAGAACACGATCTTCACGAACGTTGTGCTGACGAAGGACGGCGGCGTGTGGTGGGAAGGTGCCGATGGCGAGCCGCCCGCCGAAGGGACCGATTGGCAAGGCCGTCCCTGGAAGCCCGGCACGAAAGACGACGCCGGCAAGCCGGTGGTCGGCGCCCATCCAAATAGCCGCTTCACTGCGCCCGTTACCCAATGCCCGGTCTTCAAGAACGTTGAAAATCCGCACGGCGTGCCGATTACGGCGATCGTCTTCGGCGGCCGCCGCGCGTTGCTGGCACCGTTGGTCTATGAAACGTTCAATTGGGAGCACGGTACGTTCGTCGGGGCGACCATGGCATCGGAGCGAACGGCCGCCCAGGTCGGCAAGCAAGGCGAAGTCCGCCGCGACCCGATGGCCATGCTGCCCTTCTGCGGATACCACATGGGCGATTACTTCTCCCACTGGCTCGATATGGGCCGCAAGATGAGCAACCCGCCGAAGATTTTCCACGTCAACTGGTTCCGCGCCGATGAGAAGGGCAAGTCCCTCTGGCCGGGCTACGGCGATAATCTCCGCGTCATCGAATGGATACTCAACCGTTGCCGCGGCGAGGCCGATGCCGCGCGGACCCCAATCGGATTTGTACCCACGCCGGGCAGCGTTGACCTCACGGGCCTGAACCTTCCCGCCGGGAATCTGGAAAAGCTGCTCTCCATCAGCCGCGACGACTGGCTCGCCGAGTCGGCCGACATTGCCGGCTTCTTCAAGCAGTTCGGCGACCGCCTCCCCGCTGCCTTGTGGAATCAGTTGGAAAGCTTGCGGCAGCGGCTTCGCGCCCCGATTACGCTCTTGAAGCCCGGCGGAGAAATTCGTCCGCTAGCCAAGGAGTTGAACGACGCGATCGAGCGCGAGAACCCGCACGTTTATGGCATGTTGTCGGAGTTGGGCAAGCGACTCTTCTTCCCCAAAGGCATTTTGGCCCAGAGTGCCGAGGCCAAGGATAAAGCGAAGAAGCACGATGCCACGATTGGCATTGCCCGCGAAAAGGGCAAGCCGATGTTTCTGCCTTCCGTGATGAAGTATTTCACCGACATCACGCCAGCCGACGCACTGACGTACGCCCCTGCCACCGGTCGCCCCGACCTGCGGAAGAAGTGGCGTGAGGAGATGATTCGCAAGAGCCCGTCGTTGGCGAGCAAAAGTTTTTCGCTGCCGATTGTCAGCGGCGGCGTGACGCACGCCTTGAGCCTCGTCGGCGATCTGTTTATCGATCGCGGCGACTTGGTTCTCATGCCCGACAAGTTCTGGGAGAACTATGAATTGCTTTTCGGCGTCCGCCAGCAGGCGCAGCTTGGCGTCTTCCCGTTCTTCGATGCGCAGGGCCACTTCAATGTCGAGGCCCTGCGACACGCCTTGGCAACTCGGGCAGGAAGCTTCAAGACAATCCTCGTCCTCAACTTTCCCAACAACCCGACCGGCTACTCGATCACCAAGACCGAAGCCGATGGGGTCGTGGCCGCCTTGAAGGAAGCCGCCGAGAACGGTTGCAATTTGGTCGTGGTGACGGACGACGCCTACTTCGGGCTGTTCTACAGTGCCGACGTGTTGCAAGAGTCGCTCTTTGCCCAATTGGCCAACTTGCACGAGCGGATTCTGGCCATTAAGGTCGATGGTCCGACGAAGGAGGAGTTCGTCTGGGGTCTGCGAACCGGCATGTTGACCTTTGCCACGAAGGCCGCTTCCAGCGACGAGGCACTTTACGCGGCCTTGGAAAAGAAGGTCTCCGGCGCAATCCGCAGCGCGGTATCCAACTGCTCGCACCCCAGCCAGACCGTCATGGCAAAGGCCCTATCGAGCGACACGATCCTCAAAGAGCGCGGCGAGAAAAAGGCGATCCTCGAAGAGCGGGCCAACGCGGTTCACAAGATTCTCGCCAAGCCCGAGTATGCGAGGTATTGGGATGCGTATCCCTTCAACGCCGGCTACTTCATGTGCGTGAAGCTCAAGGGTCTCGATGCGGAGACCTACCGCAAGCACTTGCTAGAGAAGTATGGCGTGGGCGTGATTGCAGACGGTGCCCACGATATCCGCGTTGCCTTCTCGGCCGTCGAGGTCGCGGACCTGGAAGACCTTTACGCACAAATGGGAATCGCCGCCAAGGATCTGCTGGACGGCACGAAGTAACGGCATTAAGTAAACGGCACCAAGTACACGTAGTGTGGCGTCAGAATGGACTCGTTTATTCTTAAGATAAAAGGGGGCAGAAATGAATGGCACTTGAACTTCTCTAACTTCTTTTCTCGTCGCGCGTTGCGTAGGAACGGAAAAAGGGGTAGAGTCGAGAGGTGGCTCGGTGGTTTAGGAACGGAAGAGGGCTTGGTCTACATCCGGGACGATGAAGGCGATGGGTGGTCGGACTAGCTTTTGTTCCGGAATCGGATTGGGAACGTGAATCGCCCTCCGGCGACGTGCCTTGGGAAGT
>JANXOJ010000544.1 GCA_025353625.1 Planctomycetota bacterium
GCGGATGACGTGCAGTTTTTCCCAGGCAAAAGACCCAGGCCCTCGTGGCAACAGCATGTTTCCCTCCAGCCAACTCAACATGGGATAACCGTCCGCTTTTTATTGACACCGAAACGACGCGCATAACTGCGGCTTCTTCGGCAGCCCACTAAGCTGGAATTTGTTATCGACGAGGTGAACTGTAATCGTCAGTTAAACTTTGACGGTTACAACGATTTTGCCGCTCTTAACGACGAATAACGCCTATATAAGGGTACATATGCAACCCGTTAGAAGTATTCTCGGGACGATGTGCGATACGTAGTGGATGGACCTATTCCTTCGCGCTATACTATAGAGCTGTTTCCTAAATCTCCCGTCGATGTTACAATCGACGGCGACCAAGCATTTCCTACCCCAACCGGGGGTTGTCATTCGCCGAATCTTCTCTTGGATTTAATTGACACTGTGCCCGTTCGTACTCCCGAGAATTTCGACATTCGCCAGGAATTGCCGCTTCGTCTTCGCGCCACGGTTGACGCGATGTTGGGGCGTGAGGAAGCTCTGCTCGGCTGGTTTGAGGTCGATCTCGACGCACGGTTGAACTTCGTCGATAGCTTCGTTCTTCTAACCGACAAGCGAATTGTCGGCACGTCCGGCGGCGATCTGCGGCCAACGTCCCCCCAAAATAATGGTGCGCCGGGTGGCATGGAGGATGCGGCGGCGGGTGAAAAGTCATGGCCGCTGTCGGCGGAGCTATCGATTCAATCGAAGGAAAAGGGCGGAGCGGGGGCCTTGGAACTGGTCGATGCCAACGGCCTCTTGGCCCAATGGCGATTCACCCCTGCCCGAACCAAGGCCGCACATCATTTCGTCGACCGACTCAAGCAGTTTCGCAGTGGATCGCTTTCCGACGGCGATCTTTCCGAATCGAGCGAGGTTCTTTGCCCAAGCTGCGGATCTCCCATCAAGGGGGATCAGGGGCTATGCGAGACTTGCATCGCGCTGCCGGGCACCCGTCCCGGTCGCTCGCTCTTACGGTTGTTGCGTTTTGCGCGGAAGCGCGGGGCGATGTCATTCCTGGGACTGGTTCTAACTGTCGGCAGCACGTCGGCCGGCATGGTCCCGCCGTATTTGACTAAGCCGATCCTCGACAAGGTTCTCGTACCGTATCAAAATGGCCAGGAGGCGGCGTTCCGCCTGATCCCTTGGCTGCTTGGCGGATTGGCTGCGGCGTCGATCTTGACTTGGATTTTAAGTTGGGCTCGAACTTACGTTGTCGCCTGGGTGAGCGAGCGGATTGCCGCCGATCTCCGCAATCAGACCTATGCCCACTTGCAGCGGCTCTCGCTGGAATACTTCGGCGGCAAACGAACCGGCGACCTGATCGCCCGCGTGAGTACCGATACGGATCGCATCTGCTACTTTCTCTCCGTCTATCTGGTCGATTTCGCCAACGACATCCTGATGATCGTTATGACGGCCGGGATTCTGCTTTCGATCGACGTTCGACTCGCGGCCGCAACACTGATTCCCTTGCCGTTGATCGCCTGGCTGGTCCATCAGGTTCGCAGTCGTTTGCGCGGCGGGTTTCAATTGGGGAGCCGCGCTTGGGCCGATATGACGAGCGTGCTCGCCGACACGATCCCGGGCATCCGCGTCGTCAAGGCATTTGCTCAGGAGCATCGCGAAATCGAACGCTTTCGCCGGGCCAACGATCGTGTGCTGCATGCCAACGACCGCGTGAATCGGCTCTGGTCGTTTTTTGGGCCGGTGATTGTTTTATTGACGGACCTTGGCATCTTGATCGTTTGGATCGTTGGCGTTTGGCAGGTCTACAATAAGAACGTGACGGTAGGCACATTGACCCTATTTGTGGCCTATATCAGCCGCTTCTACGTTCGATTGGACTCGATGAGCCGGATGGTTTCCGCCACGCAACGCACGGCGGCCGCGGCCCAGCGGGTCTTTGGCATCCTCGACCGCGAGGCAACCGTGCCGGAACCAGTCCATCCGATAAAAACGGGGCGGCTCAGCGGTCGCATCGAGTTTCGCGACGTCGGCTTTCGATACGGCGCACGCACCGTGGTCGAGGGGTTGAACTTGACCATCGAGCCGGGCGAGATGATCGGCCTCGTGGGGCCGAGCGGATCGGGCAAAACGACCGTAGTTAATTTGGTCTGCCGATTCTACGACGTGGCCGAGGGTACGGTCCTCATCGACGGCACGGACGTTCGATCCTTCTCCATTGAAGAGTATCGTCAACACATCGGGCTCGTCTTGCAGGAGCCGTTCCTGTTCTATGGCACGATCGCCGAAAACATCAGTTACGGTCGTCCGGGGGCCACGCGCGAAGAGATTATTTCGGCCGCCAGGGCCGCGCGGGCGCACGAGTTCATCCTCCGCCTGCCCGACGGTTACGATTCGCTGGTCGGCGAGCGCGGCCAATCGCTTTCCGGCGGAGAGCGTCAGCGCATCAGCATCGCCCGTGCGTTATTGATTGATCCCCGGATTCTGATTCTCGATGAGGCGACCTCCTCGGTCGATACAGAAACGGAGCGGGAGATTCAACTTGCCTTGGATAACCTGATCCAAGGCCGCACGACGATTGCCATCGCCCACCGCTTGAGTACGTTGAGCCGTGCCAGCCGGCTGGTCGTAATGGAACGCGGGCATATCGTCGAGATTGGCCCGCACCAGGAACTTCTCGCCCAAGGCGGAACCTACTCGCGGCTCTATCGCGCCCAGTCGGACCATCTGGAGGAACGCGCACTGTGACCGCTCCGCAAACTTCCGCGTTGAAGCCCGTCAGCCTCGAACACGATGCCTGGGGGCAACTCATTCTGGAAACCGATGACGGTCGGCGATTCACGGGCGTCATTCCAGCTCGGGCATTTCCGGTATCCGATCCGGAGCATTGGGTCTCGATCTGCGATAGCCAGGGCCACGAACTGCTTTCGATCGAGAATCTGAGCTCCCTGGCAAGCGGGTTGCGAACGGTGTTGGAAGCGGAACTAGCGCACCGAGAATTCGTGCCGGTGATACAGCGACTCGTTTCGGCAACCACCCAAGAACCTTCGGACTGGGTCGTGGAGACCGATCGCGGCCGGACGGCGTTCCAACTCAACAGCGAGGACGATGTGCGGCGAATCGAGCCCGATCAGGCTTCGATTGTCGATTCGCACGGTATTCGCTACTTGATACCTTGCGTCGCGAAGTTGGACCCCGCCAGCCGCAGGATTCTGGATCACTTCTTGTAGCGTACCCATCTCGCGGGAGCGAGCTGAATAACAAATGGCCGGGGCGCTCTTGCGCATCGCCCCGGCCTCGATTCCTTCGCAATATCGCCACAGGGCCTTTCAGCGGAACCCGGCGGTGACGTCAGCGATTTTGGTTATTTTGGTTTGGCGGTATCGGCCGGCTTGGCAGCACTTCCGCCGGCCGGCTTCCTCGGCTCGTCGCCGCAACCGACGATAAACATTCCCAACAGCAACATACCAGCAATCAATTTCTTCATCGCATCTCTCCTAGTAAAATGTAGTTTTGAACTCTCTGTCCTTCGGCCAACTCACCATGAGATCGGCCCGGCACGGTGTTCGACTTTGACTGCCCGGCGATGGCAACTAATATGCGTTCCGGGCAATTGGCACTAATTATGCCGTTACGTCTCGCGATTGTCGATAGGCCCGGCAGGAACACTTACGGGGGGTAATCAAGGTTTTCCAGTCAATTCGGTTCTAACCTACGTTTTGGCGATATTCGAGCAGGCTCCGGCGTTTGAGAGGCGTGTTCCAATCCTCAAGCGGGTCCGCATTGGCCTAAATTGCGGGCTAGTTTTGCAACATCTCTTTGCGAATAATGTATTTGGGCAGTGAACAATAAGGGCATCGGTTCGTAGTATAAGAGCCTGCAAGTGTTGAGTTTAAGCCGATAGGCAAGGTTTCGGCTCGGAACGGACGCGGCACGGTCCCCGCTCATCTATTGGGGCTTCCGGCAGCAGGTAAGGAACATGACCGGCGTCACTAGGTTTCCGTAATGGAAATCTCTATTCTGAGGAGGCAATGATGGAAGAGTACGAACCTGGTTCGATCCGTACTTATTTGATGCAGATGGGCAACATACCGCTCCTTACCCGGCGGCAGGAACTTGAGACCGCCCGGCGAATTGAGCGCACCCGCAAAGACTTGCGGCACGCCATGTTGGAAAGCGATTACGTGTTGCGGGCCGCCGTGTCCGCAATCGACGACGTCCTGACGGGCAAATTGCGGCTCGAACAAGTGGTCAATACGCCATTGGGCACGCCCGAGGAATCCGAAAGCTTAATGCTAAGACTGAAGGCCAATCGGGGAACGTTGGACCAGTTGTTGGAACTCAATCGCAAAGACTTTAGGGCGGCCTCCGACCGCAGCCTGTCGAAAGCCTGTCGTCGCCAAGCCTTGCGACGGCTGGTGCGCCGTCGCCGTCGTGCCGCTCGCTTGGTGGATGAGCTCGGCGTGCGGATGCAAAAGCTTCAATGCAGTTTTGCGGCCCTGCGGAAGGTTGGCCAGCAGATGGAAACCGTCGCTACCGACGGGCGCAATCAATTCAAATTCGACCAGCGCGTTTTGCAAACGAAACCCGAAGGCCGCTCGCTGCGTGAGCTCCGTAAGGAGATGTCGCGGATGAAGCAGGCGACGCTGGAAACGCGCGCCAGCCTTCAGCGTCGTTTAGCCCGTATTGCGGAGCTTTCCCGGCATCACGAAGCGGCCCGCCGCGAGCTTGTTGCCGGCAATTTGCGACTCGTCGTATCGATTGCCAAACGGTATCGCAATCGTGGTCTAAGTTTTTTGGACTTGATCCAGGAAGGTAATACCGGATTGATGCGAGCGGTCGATAAGTTTGAGCACGCCCGCGGTTTCCGCTTTTCGACCTATGCAACTTGGTGGATTCGCCAGGCAATTAGCCGCGCGATTGCCGATCAAAGCCGTACGATTCGGGTGCCGGTCCATATGATCGAAAAGATGGGCAAGGTTCGCGACATCAATCGCGACTTGGTCCACAACGAGTGCCGCGAACCGACCATTGAAGAAATTGCGCAATTGAGCGGTCTCACCGTGGCCGATGCGCAGCGTGCCGTGAAGATGAGTCACCAACCGCTATCGCTCGATCAGCCCGTCGGCCACCAGGAAGAGAATTTCCTTGGCGACCTGCTCTACGATCACCGCGAGAACGACCCCTTGGCCGACATGAATCATGCCATGTTGCGAACGAGCATTGCCGACGTTTTGCAGTCGCTCGACTACCGCGAGCGGGAGATATTGCGGCTGCGATATGGCCTCGCCGATGGTTACGCTTACACGCTGCAAGAGATAGGGCGGATTTTCTCCGTCACGCGGGAGCGAGTCCGCCAGATTGAGACCGAGGCCATACGCAAGCTGCAATACCCCGGCCCCACACGAAAGCTTGCCGCTTTTGTTGATCGCGCCGTTCCGCAACTTAGTGGCATGACCTTCGTTGCGAGTGCGGTGGCGGTGATGCAGTAATTGGACTATTTGCGCAGCGCGAAGACGGTTTCAGAAAGTAACGTTCCAAGCACCGTGGGACCGTGGCACCGTGGCATCGTGCAATCACGGTTGTTCACCAGCGATTTCCTATATCCCGCTTTTAGACCTTGGTGGCGAATTCCGGGTTGCTGCATTGGAAGTCCGGCTTGAGCCAGTAATGCCACCCGTAATGCCGCAATACGTGCGAGTGGACTATCGGGGGAAACGAACCACGAAAAAAGACAAAATAAACGAAAAAAGATGAGGATTTGGTCTCCCTTTTCTTTTTCCTTGCCCTTTCGCGTCTTTAGGTCAGAAATTTCCAGGATATTTGACAAGTTTTCGCACGCGATTTAGAATGACTGGAATAAGCTGGCGCAAAACGCACCAACGAAGCTCGGCGAACAATTTCTACCGCGTGAGGCACCGATGAATCGAGCTGAAGCGACTGTGTACAAGGAACGTCTTTTAGCACTCCGTTCCCGAATGTGCGGCGATGTGGATCAACTTAGGGAGAATTCTCTGCGAAAGAGCCGTTCGGAGGGCAATGGCGAAATGTCGAGCATGCCCATCCACATGGCCGACATTGGCAGCGACAACTATGAGCAGGAGTTTTCGCTGAGCCTCATGGAGAACGAAGGGGCGGCACTGGACAAAATACAATTGTCGCTCGACCGGATTGAGGAGGGCACGTACGGCGTTTGCGACGATTGCGGGGCGAAAATTCCAAAGACCCGACTGAACGCGATTCCTTATGCGACGCAATGCGTGAAATGTGCCTCGCAGCAAGAGGGCGTATAACGGGCTTGCCCGAACAATTCTCGGTTGCAGGCGGTTGGGTAAATCGTTACACTCGCGACCAGTTGTTTCGCTGCCACGTCCCCATTTCAGGATCAGCCATGAAGGCAGTTCCGGCCAGCCGTTATATCGTCTTTGCAATCATCGCATTTGGAGGTCTGTATGCAGACTTGTCAACCAAATCGGCGATGTTCCGCTGGCTGGGGATGCCCGGCCAGCCCGGCAGCACCCACTGGGTTGTACCGCAGGTCTTTGCCTTTCAAACGAGCCTCAACGAAGGTGCTCTATTCGGCCTTGGGCTAGGCATGGCTAAAGTATTCGCGTTACTTTCCGTAGCGGCGGCATTGGCAATTCTCTGGTGGCTCTTCGTGGCCGGCGCGGCTAAGCAATGGTTGCTGACCGTGGCCTTGGGCGGCATCATGGCGGGTATCTTGGGAAATCTATACGACCGCATTGGCATGCCGGGCCTGATTTGGAACTATCCCAATTCGTTGCATAAAGACGGCGATCCCGTTTTTGCCGTCCGCGATTGGATTCTGGTAATGTTCGGGAACTGGCCCTGGCCAAATTTTAACGTTGCCGATAGTCTATTGGTTTGCGGTGCCGCCCTACTGGTTTATCAGGCATTTGTTCAAGGCGACGCAAAAGCAACCGGCAGCAATGCCCTCCAGTCGTAGGACGGACCTCCAAGTCTGTCCGTAATGTGTTGGGAAGCCCGTCCTACAGAAAGTTGTCGCATGAATCCTGATTCGAGTGCCCTGACATCGCGCTTGCTCTTGGCCCTTCAGATTGCTCGCGAAGCGGGAAAAATCACACTGGAATACTTCCGCCGCGACGATCTGGAGGTCGAGCGCAAGGGCGACGATTCGCCGGTTACAATTGCCGACCGCAAGGCGGAAGAGCACCTGCGGAACCGCATCGGAGAAGCCTTTGCCCACGATGCCGTACTCGGCGAGGAGCTTTCGGATCGAGCCGGCAACAGCGATTTCCGTTGGTTTGTCGATCCCATCGATGGTACGAAGGCGTTCATTCACGGAGTTCCGCTGTATGGCATGTTGATCGGTATCGAGCAAGAAGGCGAGCCGGCCGCCGGCGTGATCCACATGCCGGCCCTCGATGAGTGCGTTTATGCTGCGCGGGGGCAAGGGGCTTGGTACGTCGAGGGCCAGAAGCAAAAACGAGCGGCAAGGGTCTCCAAGAAGGCCCCCTTGTCGCAGGGGCTCTTCCTGACGAGCGAGGTTGCAACGTTCGACGAGATTGAAGGCCGCGACATCTACAATCGTCTGCAAGACACCGCACGACTCGCCCGCACTTGGGGCGACTGTTACGGCTACCTCATGGTCGCCACCGGCCGCGCCGAGTTGATGGTCGATCCAATGGCCGCCGTTTGGGACTTGGCCCCCATGCTGCCGATCCTCGAAGAAGCCGGTGGAACTTTCACCGACTGGCAGGGCCGCCGCACGATCCATTCCGGGCAGGCCATCGCCACCAACGGGCTGTTGCTGGAAGAAGTCTTGGCTGTCGTTCGTGCCGCTGGGGACGGGTCGAACGAATAGCAAACCGTAGCACGATGCGCGCTCTATCCCGATTTTGGTGCGAAATCCATCGAGTCCCAATTCGTGGACCGCCCGGAAGGCCATCAAAATAAGTCATAACCTGTTGGCGGAATGTGAAGGCTTCGTCATTTGACGTGCGCGGCCGTTACGGGCGCGGCCTACTGAGAAGCCAGGATGCGGATAGCCTCTGAGAGAAGTCGGTAGCCCTTTGCACGGAGTTCGACCTAGAGTAAAATAGCGTATATTCGGTAACGCATCCTTTGGGGACGTAGCTCAATTGGGAGAGCGCCTGCTTTGCAAGCAGGAGGTCGAGGGTTCGATCCCCTTCGTCTCCACTTAACGTAAGTCCACCGAAAATAAGAAGTTAGGGGAGGATGCTCGATATTCCACGAGCCCCGATTGAGACCCCTCTTCTGGATGATTTGCCTCGCAAAACGGCCTCGTTGCATGGGTGCGTTTTGCCCAGTGAGATGAATCCTTTGGAGATCGAGGATGACTTCTGAGGTTCCGGCCATGCGATCTTGCATCTCATCGGAGTCGATGCCGATGCCGCCTTTGCCGGCTGCGGCGGTCGAACGGCTAACGCGGTTTCAAGCCGAAATCGAGCAACTGGCCGGCACGATGGTTGGATATCCGTGCAGCCAGGACTTCGATTATCCGGAAATTACCCCGTTCCTGCAATTTTCGCTAAACAATGTCGGCGACCCGTTTGCCGAGTCGATTTATCGCGAAAACAGCTACGCCTTCGAGCGCGAAGTGGTGGCTTTCTTTCAAAAGCATCTTCGCGCGGGCACCGGGGACACTTGGGGTTATGTGACTTCCGGCGGCACGGAAGGCAATATGTACGGGCTTTACTTGGCCCGCGAGGTCTATCCCGATGGGGTCGTCTACTATTCCGAGCATACGCATTATTCGGCGGCTAAGATCGTGCGGGTTCTCGGTGCGCGAAGCATCATGATCCGAGGTCGAAGCGATGGCGAAATCGACTATGACGATCTCTACGAAACGCTTAAACTGCGCCGCGATGTACCGCCCATCCTGCTGGTCAATGTCGGCACGACGATGCACGGGGCAATCGACGACCTGCCTCGCCTGCGGGCGATCCTCAAGGACTTGGCGATTACGCGATTTTACATTCACGTCGATGCGGCTCTGTCGGGCATGATCTTGCCGTGGGTGGACGACCCGCAATCGTTTGGCTTCGATGCGGGTATCGATTCCGTTGCCGTGTCGGGGCATAAGTTCATTGGCTCGCCCATGCCGTGCGGCGTTGCGCTGGCCCGAAGGCGGCATGTGGACCGCGTTGCGCGGAGCGTCGAGTATGTCGGCTGCATGGACACAACGATTTCCGGCAGCCGCAATGCCTTGACGCCGCTGATTCTCTGGTCGGCGATCCAACGTTGGGGCGAAGAGGGCTTTCGTCGTCGAGTGCGGTATTGCCTCGATATGGCCGACTATGCAATTGCACAATTCAAGGCCCACGGCGTCGAAGCATGGCGGCACAAGAACTCCGTTACGGTGGTCTTTCCTCGGCCGGACGACGGAGTCATCGCCCATTGGCAGATGGCCCCCAGCCGCGATATTGCCCACCTGATGACCATGGCGCATGTGACTCGCGATATGATCGACCACTTAGGCATCGAGGACGCAGTCGAGATCAGAATGGAGGAGGGTCGGATCGTGTTGTGTGCTCCGGAGCCGGAGGCCCGGCCAGTAGCACGGCGAAAGATGTCCGTGGAAGAAGCGGCGGAACGCGGCATCGAAAAATACCGGAGGACTTTGGAAGTTCTTGGCGGGGTAGTTCGGGAGGATGAAGCGTGAAGGGCGAAAGTAACGGGCTCGGGACGCCGG